>NZ_JACFYJ010000082.1:0-37637 GCF_037126505.1 Paraburkholderia bengalensis | reverse complement strand
GCTGAGCAAGAGCGACGACGAAGTCGAGCCGTGCGCGCGCGCTCGTCGACGCGCACCTCGTGATGCGCGAGCGGCGCCGCGCGTCGGCGCGCGTGCGCTCGAGCAATCCGCTGTTCAACGCGTGGATCGACCGCTCGCAGGCGGACCTGAATCTGCTGACCACGGATCTCTCCTCGGGGCCTTATCCGTACGCGGGCATTCCGTGGTTCTCGACGCCGTTCGGGCGCGATGCCGTGATCACATCGCTGCAGACGCTGTGGCTGCAACCCGGCCTTGCGCGCGGCGTGCTGCGCTTTCTCGCCGAGCATCAGGCGACGGAAGATTCGGCGTTCCGCGACGCCGCGCCCGGCAAGATCATGCACGAGATGCGTCGCAGTGAAATGGCCGCGACGGGCGAGGTGCCGTTCGCGCTGTACTACGGCGGCGTCGACACCACGCCGCTCTTCATCGTGCTGGCGGGCGCATACGTCGCGCGCACGGGCGACATGAGCCTCGTCGACGAATTGTGGCCGGCGCTGGAGCGCGCGGCGAAGTGGGTGTCGGGCGTGTGCGACCGCAACCGCTACGGGCTGCTCGACTATCAGCGCGCGTCGGACAGCGGGCTCGCAAACCAGGGCTGGAAAGACAGCCACGATTCCGTCTTCCACGCCGACGGCCGCTTCCCCGAGGGCCCGATCGCGCTCGTCGAAGTGCAGGCGTATGCGGCTTCCGCGTTCGACACGATGGCGCAGTTCGCGCTGCTGCGCGGCCTGTCCGACGACGCCGTGCGCTACACGCAGCGCGCCGCGACGATTCGCGCATGCGTCGAAGAGCGGTACTGGATGGACGACGCGAGTTTTTACGGCATCGCGCTCGACGGCAAGGGCGAGCTGTGCCGGGTGCTTGCATCGAATGCGGGTCATCTGCTGGCGTTTGGCTTGCCGAAGCGCGAGCGCGGCGAGGCCGTGGCGCGCGCGCTCGAATCGACGCTGTTCCATACGGGCTGGGGTGTGCGCACGCTGGCGGCGGGCCAGCCGCGTTTCAATCCGATGGCGTATCACAACGGCTCCGTGTGGCCGCACGACAACGCACTGTGCGCGCGCGGGCTCGCGAAATACGGCGGCAAGGCGGCCGCGGTGCGGCTGTTGCAGGCGCTGTTCCAGGCGGCCGTGAACTTCGACATGCGCTTGCCGGAGCTGTTTTGCGGCTTTCCGCGCCGGCGCGGCGAGCCGCCCACGGCGTATCCCGTCGCGTGTCTGCCGCAGGCATGGGCGGCCGGCTCGCCGTTCATGATGCTGGAAGCATGCCTGGGCATGACGATCGACGCCGAGCGCCGCGAAGTGGTGATCGAGCAGCCGATGTTGCCCGACGGCATCGACTGGATCGAGATCGGCGATCTGCGCGTCGGCGATGCTTCCGTGTCGATCACGTTCCGCCGCGTGGCGGGCAAGGTGGTGGCGTCGGCGGAACAGGGCAACGTGCGCGTGATCGCGCTGCTGTAGCGGGCGCAAACCCGTGGCGCAGCAAAACGTCTACGTGATGTTCAAGGGCGCGCTGAAGCTCGGCGTGCCCTTTCTCGACGGCTACAAGGGCGACCCGCACTATGTGATCGTGCTCGACGATACGAAGGGCGGCGCGTTCGCGATCGTGACCAACGTGAAGTCGGATAGCTCGCTCACCGGGCCGGCGGGTTATCACGTGCTGTATGCATGGAACCCGTACTTCGATCATCCGATGGTGGCCGATCTCGTGAAGCTGCCGGCCGGCCTGAACCAATCCGGCCTTCCGAAGCTCGACTACGTGCATGATCCGCGTCTCGTCGATCTGCCGTCGATGCGGCCCATCACGCTCGACACGGCAACTGGGCACAACGACATCAACGCGCTCGTCAACGGCATGCTGCAGCTGGACATGTCGGCGGCGCCCGTCGACTATCTGTATCCGGGCAAGAGCGGCGACGACATGCGGCGCGGCTGGAAGCCCGTGAAGAACGTCACCGTGTACGGTTTTGGCTTCCTGTTCGAGCCGGAACCCGACGGCTTGCACGAAACGCATATGAATCAGGGCAACCCGAAGCCGCAGCCGGGCAGCCGCGTACGCGATCATTCGTCGGAGAACGGCACGTTCCAGGACGGCGCGGTGATCGTCGAAGTGGACGGGCGCTTTCAGGCGCTGTTCGTCGCGTTTCAGACCCAGCTCGTGCCGACCGACAACCGCGGCTGGCCGATTCCCGGCCTGTCGCATCCCATTCTCGGCTAGCGGGGCGCGGCGTGCGCGGCCTGCACGCGAGCCGCGCAGCTTGAAGCGCGTGATGCGGGTGCTAAGCTTGCTTAAGCGTTTAGCGTTTTTCTGGTCGCGCGGCGATTCGCCCGTTTCTTCAGACGTGGCGGGCGCTGCGTCGTAGCCCAAGGGAGAAGCTCATGGCGGCACGCTCGATTGCCTCGTTGTCTCTTTCGTTCGGCCTTGTGTCGATTCCCGTCAAGCTGTACTCCGCGACGGAAAGCAGTTCCGACGTGCGCTTCAATCTGCTCGCGCCTGACGGTTCGCGCGTGAAGCAGCAGTACATCGCCGAATCGACGGGAGCCGTGGTCGAGCGCTCGTCGATGAAGAAGGGCTACGAGTTCGAGAAGGACCGCTTTGTCGTTTTTACCGCCGACGAGCTGAAGGCGCTGGAAGAAAGCGCGAGCCATGTCGTCGAGATCGTCGCGTTCATTCCGGAGAAATCGGTCGATCCCGTCTACTACGACAAGGCGTACTACATCGCGCCCGACAAGCGCGGCGGCAAGCCGTACAGCCTGCTGCAGCAGGCGCTGGCGGAGAGCGGCCGCTGCGCGCTGGCGAAATGGGCGTCGAAGGGCAAGACGCGCATCGTGCAGGTGCGGCCTAACGCCGACGGGCTCGTATTCCAGCAGCTTCTGTTCGCCGACGAGGTGCGCTCGATCAAGGACCTCAACATCGAGCACGTCGCCGTATCGGCTTCGGAGCTCAAGCTCGCGATGCAGATCATCGAGCAGGGCACGGAAGATCACTACGACCCGGCCGCCTACGAGGACGAGGAGAAAAAGCGCATTCTCGCGGCCATCGACCGGAAGATCGAGGGCAAGCAGGTGATTTCGACGGAGCGCGCCGACGCGCCCGCCGAAGGCGGCGAAGTGATCGACCTGATGGAGGCGCTGCGCGCGAGCCTGCGCGGCGGCGAGAAGGCGAAGCCCGCGGCGCCGAAGCGCAAGGCCGCTGAGCCCGTGACCGATATCGCCGCGGCGCCGAGAACGCGCAAGCCGGCCGCGCGCGCGGCCAAGACATCCACGGCGGCTCCCGCCGAAGGGCCGGCGAAGGTGCGGGCCCGCAAGTGACGCGAGCGGAAGCGGCGCATAGCCTGACGATGCGCGAGCTGCAATCGATGCTCGGCGTCTCGCGCAGCATCATCAATGGGCTGATCGACGCCCGTTTCGTGACGCCCACGCGCGGGCCGCGCAACACGCTGCGCTTCACGTTTCAGGACGTCGTGCTGCTCAGGACGGCCTTGCAGTTGCGCGCAGCGAATATCGCGCCGCGCCGCATCGTGCAGGCGCTCACGCGGCTGCGCGCGGAATTGCCGGATGAATTGCCGCTGTCGGGTATCCGCGTGACGGCTGTGGGCAACGACATCGCCGTCAGAACGGGGCCCGCGCAGTGGGATGCCATCACGGGCCAGCACCTGCTCGACTTCGAAGTTGCCGATATCAAGGGCGACGTGGTGTTTCTGGAATCGACGCCAGGCCCGAAGGACGCCGCGCGGCAGGCCGAGGAATGGTATGACCTTGGCGGGCAGATGATGAAGTCGGATGCGAAGGGGGCCGAACAGGCGTATCGGAACGCGATCGCGCTCGCGGCAGAACCGTTCTATGCCGCCTATGTCGATCTGGGGGCGCTGCTGTGCGAGAGCGAAGGGCGCTGCGACGACGCGCTGCGCGTCTTCGACGAAGCACTCGCGTTTTTCCCCGACGACGCCGTGCTGCACTTCAACCGCGCGGTCGCCCTCGAAGGGCTCGACCGGCTCGACGAAGCGGAGCGCAGTTACGAGCGTTGCCTCGAACTCGATCCGTCGTATGCGGACGCGCATCACAATCTCGCGATCCTGCTGGAAAGCCTCGGCGACAAGCAAGGCTTGTTGCGGCATCTGAATGCGTATCGGCGGCTTACCACGTGATGTGGCCGGCGTAATCGGCGGGCGCGCAAAAAGGGGTAGACTTTCCGCTTACCGCTTACCGCTTACCGCTTACCGCTTACCGCTTACCGCTTTTGGCGCGGCGCGCTGCTTGTTTCAAGTGCGAAAGCACATACGTATTGAAGACTGGACAAACAGAATTGAGGTCCACAACCCATGCGGAAACCCGAATTCAATGACGCGGACAGCGCACGTCCGGAACTGCTGTGCTATCTCGTGGCGATTGCGGCGGCGTCGTATGCGCTGTCGGGCGACTGGCGCGTCGATCATGTCGTCGAATGCTGCCGCCGCTGGCTCGCCAAAAACGCCATGAAAATGCACTGGCTCGATCGCGTGAAGATCGGCCAGCTGGCATTGAAGATCGCCAGCGAGGATCTGCTGGACGCGGGTATCGCCGTGCGGCTGTCCAGCGTCAATGCGCTTTTCACGAGCGAGATGGAACTGAACGAAGCAAGCACGATGGTGCAGCGAATGATGTCGCTGTGTCAGGAAGCGCTCTGACCCCTGGGCTGACGCCGCCATGCAGCGTTGCGCCACCCGAACACTGTGTTGCAACTTCGATAGCTGACCGCTCGACGGGGCCGATCCATACTTCAGGTCGGTCGCGCACCGCGTCGTGCAGGTGCGAGCGTTGAGCTCAGAGGTCGTCGTGAAGAAGGTCGAAGTCAATCGGGTTCGGTCGGGTCTGCTCGGCCTGATACGGCAGCGCGTGGCAGTCGCCGTGCAAAGACGGATTGCCTACGCGGTCGTGGTGGGACTGGTGCCGGTGCTGGTGCAGGCGTGTGCGAGCCCGAGCCCTGTCGAAGAGGCGGGTGATCCGGGGCGCTATACGCTGCACGCGAGCGCGTCGGGCGGAAGCGTCGCGTGGGCACGCTCGCACAAGGCCGTGATACAGAGCGCAAGCGATTTCTGCGAGCAGCGCGGGCAAATGCTCAGCGTCGTATCGGAAACATCGAAGGGTGTGCGAGCGCTCGAAAAACACGAGGCCGATCTCACGTTCGAATGTCACGCGCGGTTCTAGTGTGAACGTGATGGCGGTCGTCACGTCGCGGTTGCCGTTGCCCTCGCGCACGATGGCATCCGCGCACGCGCTTCAGGCGGAGGTAGCGTGCTTCGCCGTCTGATCGACGGGAAGCACGCTGGCGGCGCGGCTCGCGGGGCGAGCCGGCTTCAGTCTTGCGGCAAGGATTCCTCGACGGCTTGCCAGTGCTCGGTCACGGCTTTGTCCGTGATGCGCACCTTCGCGAGCAGGGGCACATAGCCGCGCAGCTTGATTTCACTGACCGCGAGCATTTCCGAACGGTAGGTTTCCTCGGTCACCTTGGTGCCGTCCTTGAACTCGACGATGTATCCATCGATAGGCCCCCAGCGGCCCTTTGGTACGGGTTCCACATACACGTGCTGCATCTGATATCTCCAGCGTTATGAAAAAGCACTGGACGGCTGATGACGACTTGCTCAGGTTGGTTGAGTCGTCATCGAATGCCGCCTCCCTTGCATAGAGCGTATCGAAGAAAGATTCGCGTGCGCGCTCCGCCGCGTAGGCGGAATTCAAAAGAAAATGGCTTTACAATCAATGGTGTAGACGTTTCGTTTCGCAATGAGGAAAGCGGTTTTCCGATGCGCATTGCAAGTGCCGCATCGCGTCACGGAAGGTTTCGACACACGGGCAGTTGTTTTGCATTGTGGGATCGCGCGAGGGACGCATTCCCGTGCGTCGAATCAGCCGAAATACCTGCCTGACCCCAAGTGATAACATTTGTTGTTATCTTCCTCGCCCGGTACACCGTATGCCCGACAACTTCGACCAGCTCGCCGCCCTGATCCGTGGACGTTTCTCCGAACTCAGTCCGCAATTCCAGATGGGCGCGGCGTTTCTGCTCGATCATCCCGACGAGGTCGCTGTGTCGTCGATGCGCAAGGTCGCCGAGCGCGCGCAGGTGCAACCCGCGTCGCTGGTGCGGCTGTCGCAGCAGTTGGGCTTTCCCGGCTGGAACGAGTTGCGCGACCTGTTCGTCGCGCGCGTGCGTACGCGGCCGGAGCCGCTGACGAGCCGCGCCCGCTCGCTCGTCAAGGGTCATGCGAAGGACGCGCTCGCGCACGATCTGCTCGTCGCGCATCAGCACAATCTCGAAGTCACGGCCGCCCACAACACGCGCGTCACCGTCGAAGCCGCGAAGCTGCTGCGGCGCGCGCCGCACGTACACGTCGCCGGGTTTCGCTCGTGCTATCCCGTTGCGTTCGGTTTCGTCTACGGCTACCGGCTGTTTCGCTCGTCGGTGTCGCTGCTGACGGGCGAAGCGGGCACGCTGGAGATGCAGTTGCGCGGCATCGAAGCCGACAGCGCGACGGTCGTCGTCAGCTTCGCGCCGTATTCCGTCGAAGCGGCGCGCGTCGCAGAGGCCACGCTCGAAAAGGGCAGCAAGCTGATCGCCATCACCGACAGCGCCGTGTCACCCATCGCGTTGAACGCCAACAAGGTGCTGATCTTTTCGCACGAAAGCCCGTCGTTCTTCCCGTCGCTGGTCGCGGCGACGGCGATCGCCGAATCGCTCGTCGCGCATCTGCTCGCGCTCGAAGGCACGGACGCGGTCCAGCAACTCGAACTCGCCGAACAATCGCTGCACGCGAAGGGCGCCTACGTGCCCTGATCGTACGGACGCAGTCCGCTTGCCGCAACAAGCGCGATGCACGGCGCCGTCATTGACAACATATGTTGTTGTGACATATAAATACGCATCGCGTGTTGAATCGATGTTCGAGGTGCCGTGTGTCGAAGCAGGATTGGGAGTTGCACCGCATTGCGGGCGAGCCGCATGAGATCGGCCGCCGGCTCGGCGAGCTGGCGCGGCCGGTGTTAGATGGCTATATGCAGCAAAGCGCGGCCTGGCACGCCGTGCGCAAATGGCGCGGCCACGCGTTCGTGCAGCGCCTGCGCGATGCGGCGCGCGCGCATTGTCCCGAGCAACTGGCCGAACTCGACGGCATCGCGATGGGGCTCGGATGGTCGGCCGACGATATTTTTCTCTGGAATTGCCGCGGCGAACTGGTTCACAACACGCCCGACGGCTGCACGACGTTCGCGGCGGCCGGCGCAGACCACACGCTGATCGCCCATAACGAAGACGGCGATCCTTTTCTGCTGGGCAAGGGCTGGCTGGTCGAGGTTCGGCCTAACGGCAAGCCCGGCTTCGTCAGCTTCTATTACCCCGGTTCGCTGCCCGGTCATACGTTCGCGGTCAACCGCGCGGGGCTCGTTCAGGCCATCAACAATCTGCGCATCCGTGAGCCTGCCGTGGGCGTGCCGCGCATGCTTCTGGCGCGCGCCGTGCTCGATGCAGGAACGCTCGACGAAGCCGTCGAACGCCTTGCCGACACGCCGCGCGCAAGCGGCTTTCATCACACGCTGGGCGCAGCGGGCGATCGCCGCGTGTTGAGCGTCGAGGCCACGGCGATGCGCTGTTCCGTCGAGCGGGTTGCGCGCGTGTCGGGGCACGCCAATCACATGATTCATCGCGGTTGCGGCGGCGAAGCGCAAATCGTCACGGACTCTTCACGCGATCGCCAGGCACGTGTCGAAGCACTGCTGCAGCCGCACGACGCGCGCATCGACGGCGACCTGCTGGTCGACATGCTCCACGACAAGGCGCCTCTGGGCCTGCCCATCTACCGTGATGACCCCAATGACCCCGATGGCGAAAACACGCTCGCCACCGCGCTATTTGACATTCGCGACAAAGGCGTCGCGCTGCAGGTGAGGGCGCAGCGCGCCGTCGTGTTCGAAACCTTCGTTGCACGCGCGACGGCGTGACAGCCGCACGCATCAGCCCATTCAAGGACAGCGCATGACTACCGTATTCCATCGCATGCCGAAGCAGAGCTTGCCCGTCGCCGTCAAAGGCGAGGGCATCGAGATCGTCGATTCGACGGGCAAGCGTTATATCGACGCGTCGGGCGGTGCGGCCGTTTCGTGCCTCGGCCACAGCAACCAGCGCGTGATCGACGCGATCAAGCGCCAGGCGCAGCAACTGCCGTATGCGCACACGTCGTTCTTCACGACGCAGCCCACCGAGGAACTCGCCAATCATCTGATCGAACGCGCGCCTGCGGGCCTCGGACACGTGTACTTCGTGTCGGGCGGCTCGGAGGCGATCGAGGCCGCGCTGAAGCTCGCGCGGCAGTATTTCGTCGAAATCGGGCAGCACGAACGGCGTCACATCATCGCGCGGCGTCAGAGCTATCACGGCAACACGCTGGGCGCGCTGGCGATCGGCGGCAATGCGTGGCGCCGTGAGCCGTTTCTGCCGCTCCTGATCGACGCGCATCACGTGAGCCCGTGCTACGCCTATCGCGAGCAGCGCGCGGACGAAACCGAGCAGCAGTTCGCACAGCGCCTCGCCGACGAACTGGAACAGAAGATTCTCGAACTCGGGCCCGACACGGTGGCGGCGTTCGTCGCGGAAACGGTGGTCGGCGCGACGGCGGGCGCGGTGCCGCCCGTGCGCGAATACTTCCGCAAGATCCGCGCGGTGTGCGACCGCTACGGCGTGCTGCTGATGCTCGATGAAATCATGTCGGGCATGGGGCGCACCGGTTATCTGTTCGCGTGCGAGGAGGACGGCGTCGCGCCCGACCTGTTGACGATCGCGAAGGGCCTGGGCGCCGGCTATCAGCCGATCGGCGCGACGCTCGTGAGCGACAGGATCTATCAGGCGATCACGGGCGGCTCCGGCTTCTTCCAGCATGGCCATACCTACATCGGCCACGCGACGGCATGCGCGGCCGCGCTCGAAGTGCAGCGCGTGATCGACGACGAACATCTGCTCGACAACGTCAAGGCGCGCGGCGAGCAGCTGCGCTCGCTGCTGCGCGAGCACTACGCGCAGCATCCGCATATCGGCGACGTGCGCGGCCGGGGGCTCTTCGTCGGCGTGGAGCTGGTGCGCGAGCGCGCGACGAAAACGCCGTTCGATGCGTCGCTGAAGCTGCACGCGGCGATCAAGCGTGAGGCGTTCCAGCGCGGATTGATGGTGTATCCGATGGGCGGCACCGTCGACGGCAAGATCGGCGATCATGTGCTGCTTGCGCCGCCGTTCATCTGCACGAGCGCGGACATCGAGCGGATTGCCGGCCTTCTGGCGGAGGCGATCGAAGGCGCGCTGCGCGCGTCGGGCGCAGCCTGATCAACCGAATTCATCTTAGGAAAACGCAATGACCCACCGCCTGCCCAGTTTCGACGCCGCCCACGCGTTGCCCGAGCAGAAAGCCGTGCTCGACGAGATCCTGTCGGGCCCGCGCGGCAACCTGAACGGACCGTTTCTCGGCTGGATTCATAGCCCGGAGCTGGCACAGCACGCGCAGCGGCTCGGCGCATTCTGCCGCTACAAGACAGGTTTACCGCTGCGGCTTTCCGAACTGGCCATTCTCGTCACGGCCGCACGCTGGCAGGCGCAGGCGGAGTGGTTCATCCACTATCCCATCGCGCTCGACGCCGGCGTGCGCGCCGAAGACGCCGAAGCGATCCGTCTTGGCCATACGCCCGACTTCGCCGATGCCGACGACGCGCTGATCTACGCGTTCGCGACGCAACTGTATGACACGAAACGGGTGTCCGACGCGACGTACGCGAAGACCGTCGAGCGTTTCGGCCACGAAGTCACGATCAATCTGGTCGGGCTGCTCGGCTACTACGCGCTCGTCGCGATGACGCTGAACGTGTTCGACATGCGCGCGCAAGGGCAGGATTCGCTGCCGTTCGCCGAATAGGCGCGCGAGCGGCGCAGCGAGCGGCGCGAACGCCACTAATTTCGCGAAAGCAAGGAACGCAAGAAACGCAAGGAACGAAAAAGCCCCGTGCGGACCGGCAGGTCTGCGCGGGGCTTCGCACATCCGACAGCAGCGCGCGAACGCTCGCGCGGGCCGTCGTGTCGTGACGTTTTCGCTTTGATGCTCAGTTGCCGCGCAGTTGCCGCTTAGTTAGTTGCCGCTTAGTTGCCGCGGAACGTCGAGAAGATGCGCTGCTCGATGCTCGGACGCGAGCCCGATTGCGACGAGCCAGCCGACACGCCGCCCACTTCCGTCGCTTGCGACGTGGCGCCGAATTGGGGCTTGGCAGCCGGGTACGTCACGTCGTTTTCGTTGAGCGTGCCGTTTTGCTGGGCGGCCACCAGTTCGGCGCGAACCTGCGCGCGCGTCACGGGGGCATTGGCTTGCTGCGCGAACGAAACAGCGGGAACGATAAGAGCGGATGCGACGACAACTGCGGAAATAAGCGACTTCATGATGACCTCCAGAATTCGTTTGTTGATCGGTCCGGCTGGAACACACCTTCCGAACCGTTGGCGAAAGTGTATTTCGAGAGAAGGTGGTGAAAAAAGTGGCAGTTTGGAGAAAGATTCTTGCGGTAGGTGAAATAATCATCTGAGTCCACGGCTTCACGGCAGCGCCATGGATATCCGCCTATGATGAAGTTTCGGTCCACGCCCACGGCCCCAACGTCCGGCGCTGCGGCCGGTGCCGACTCCGCGCGAACCCGGGCGGGACCAGTGCGGCAGGCATCGCGGTCGGCGCGGCAGCGCATGTTGGGCAAGGCACGGCGGGGCAGGATGCGGCAGCGCGCGCGACCCGCGCGAGCGCCCGTCCACACCAGGAGAGTCGAATGAAGCGCAAGGCATCAGCAATCTGGCAGGGCGGTCTGCAGGACGGCAAAGGCTCGATTTCCACCGATAGCGGCGTGCTCAAGGACACGCAGTATTCGTTTGCGACGCGCTTTGAAAACGGCATCGGCACGAATCCCGAAGAACTGATCGCGGCGGCGCATGCGGGCTGCTTTTCGATGGCGCTGTCGGCCGAACTAGGCAAGGCGAACATCAAGCCCGAGCGCATTTCAACCACGGCCACTGTCACGCTCGACAAGGACGGCGGCGGCTTTGCAGTGACGGCGTCGCATCTGGACGTCGTGGTGAAAATTCCGGGCGGCGACAAGACGGCGTTCGACAAGGCGGCCGCCGACGCCAAGGCCGGCTGCCCGATCTCGAAGGTGTTGAACGCGACGATCACGATGGACGCGAAGCTCGAAACCTGAGGCGAGGCGTCATCCGATGCTTGCGAGGCGTCTGCCTCGTGTGCATTGCGATCCTTTTGCCCGGGCGCGCTGGCACTGTCCGGGCAAAAGCCGCACGATCCCATCCCCTTTGCGACCGATGGAGCCGCGATGACATCACAGGCAGACAAGGCGCGCGCGTTTCGCGCGCTGCATGAGGCGGGCGTGCCGTTCGTCATTCCCAATCCGTGGGATATCGGTTCGGCGCGGTTGCTGGAAGCGCTCGGCTTCAAGGCGCTGGCGACCACCAGCGCGGGCTACGCGTTCACGCTCGGCTTGCCGGATAACGCCGTGGGGCGCGGGCAGATGATGCGGCATCTCGCCGAGCTGGCGCCGTCGACGGATCTGCCCGTCAGCGCGGACCTGGAAAACGGCTTCGGCGATGCGCCGGAAGAGGCCGCCGAAACGATTCGCCAGGCCGCGGCAGCGGGCGTCGTCGGCGGTTCGATCGAGGATGCAACGGGCCGCGCCGACGATCCCATCTACGCACACGAATTCGCCGTCGAGCGCGTGCGCGCCGCCGTCGAAGCGGCGCGTTCGCTGCCGTTCCCGTTCACGCTGACGGCGCGCGCGGAAAACTACCTGAACGGCCGCCCCGATCTCGCCGATACGATCCGGCGCCTGCAGGCGTTCCAGGAGGCGGGCGCCGACGTGCTCTACGCACCGGGCCTGAAAACGCGCGACGACATCGCGGCTGTCGTCCGTTCCGTCGATCGTCCCGTCAACGTGCTGATGGGCATGGCGGGCATGGGCTTTTCCGTCGACGATCTCGCGCAGATAGGCGTGACGCGCATCAGCGCGGGGGGAGCGCTTGCGCGCGCGGCGCTGGGCGCGTTGCTGCGCGCCGCGAAAGAGATGCTCGGGCAGGGCACGTTCACCTACACGAACGAAGCGGCATCGATGAAAGAGATCGCCGATCTGTTCGCGTCGGTGCGCAAAAACGGTTGATGAGCGTCGGCGCCGCTGTCACGACGTTTCGCGCGGATCGCCATCGCTTGCCTGCCGGCTTTTCACGTGATCGATGAAAGCGCGCAGCTTCGGCATGATCTGCCGGCGGTCGGGATAGCAGAGAAACACGCCCGGCATCATCGGCGCGTAGGCGTCCAGCACGCGCACGAGGTTGCCCGCTCTCAACCCTTCGGCGGCGAGCGGCTCGGGCACCTGGGCCAGACCCATGCCTTCGATCGCCGCGCCCAGCATGGTCGGAAAATCGCTCGCGATGAAAGGGCCGGATACGGCGATCTCGACCGCGTGGCCGTTGTCGTTGAATGACCAGAGGGCGAGCGCGCCATCGGAACGGCGCCACCGCAAGCATGCGTGCTGGCGCAGATCGTCGGTGCGTTGCGGCGGGCTACGCTGCGCGAAGTAGCCGGGGCTGCCGACGATGGCGAGACGAAATGGCGGCGTCAGCGGCACGGCGACCATATCGGCGGCGACGAACTGACCGAGCCGGATGCCGGCGTCGAATCCTTCCGCTGCCAGGTCGACCAGTTCCTTGCTCGCGGCGAGTTCCACCTCGACCTCGGGATTGGCCTTGCAGAACGACGCGATCAGCGGTTCGAGCAGGATCGGGATGATCGCGCGCGGCACGGCCAGACGCAGCAGTCCGGCCGGCCGCTGGCCGAGTCCACGCGCGACCTCGCTCGCGGCGACAAGCTCTTCGAAAGCGGGCTTTGCGCGCGACAGAAACCGTTCGCCTGCTTCCGTCAGCCCGACACTGCGCGTGGTGCGGACGAACAGCGCTGCGCCAATCCGCTCTTCGAGCATGCGCACCGTCTGGCTGACGGCCGACGGACTCACGCCGAGCTCCGCCGCGGCTTTGCGGAAACTGCGATGCTGGGCGACGCTCAGGAACACCGCCACCCCATCGAGTGCACCCTGCCTGACGGTGAAGTTCTGCTTCATGGCTCATCAACATTGTGACGAATAGTCGCCTGCGCGAGCCGATGGTACACCTAAGGTGCCGATCGGGAATGCGTGACGCCGACCCGTCGCCGAGTCCCGGATTCGTCTGGAGAACCGCTGATGACAGCTGCTTCTGTATTCGCACGTCTCGTCCCGCTGATTAGTGGCTGGCGCCGCTTGCGTGCTGCGCGTGCTGTGGTTATGCCAGCGGCTACGACGATGCGCTGGATGATTTCCATCTCGTTCGCCTACGGCAAACATCTGACAGGAGGCAATATGTCGCCGCAAGTGCTTTTCCAGCTGCATCTCGTTCTCGGCTATGTCGCGTGGCTGCTTTGCTTCGGCGCATACATCTGGCCCAAACTGAAATCGATGGCGCCATTCGAAGCGCAACGCGCCATCGCCACGCTGCACAGCTTCCGTTTCTTCGGGCTGGTCTTCCTGCTGCCGGGCGTCGTCAGTCCGGATCTTTCTGCGAGTTTTGCCGTATTCGCTGCCTATGGCGATCTCGCGACGGGCGTGCTGGCGATGCTCGCGCTACTGACGGCACGCATGCGCCCGCTCTTCTGGCTATTCGTCGCCGCCTTCAATGTGGTCGGGTCGATGGACCTCGTCGTCGACTACTATCACGCGATCCAGACTGATCTGCCGGCACATGCGGGTGACTTGGGCGCGACATACGCGATACCCATCATCTTCGTACCTGTGCTGGCGATTACGCACGTTGCCGCTTTTTATCTGATGCTGCGTCATCAACCCAGAACGGCTGCGAGTTATTAATCTTCGGTCAAGCGATGACTTTGCAAAGCGTAACTGTGGTAAGCAGAGGCTTTTCTCTTCGCCCTCTGCATAAACATACGTTTTCGGCGTGTGTTTCAGTCGCGACGTCCTGCCGTTTTCGCATTGACGTCGCGATGCCCGATATCCCATCGGGCGCAGAATTCAAGCGAAACGCCACCGTTGCAACTAAAGTGAATGGGGTATCGATAGTCTGCCGGGAGGAGGAGCGTGGGCGAGACCAACGCATTCAGCGTCACTGATCTTTCGCGTTACGTACCGCGCCATCTGCTCATGGCAGAAGCGCTAGAAAGCCCGAATGCGCGCGATTTCGAAGGCGTCGCGATGATGGTGGACATCGCGGGTTTCACGGAACTGACAGAAGCCTTCGCGCGCGAAGGCGTCGCGGGAGCGGAACGCCTGTCGACGATTCTCGACCGCTATTTCGGAAGAATGACGGGAATCGCAATCGCGCATGGCGGCGATGTTCTGGATATAGCCGGCGACGCCATCCGGGTGATATGGAAATGCGACGCCGCACTCGACGAGGCCGCACTGCGCGCCGTGCAATGCGGCTTGCAAATGCAACGCGTGTTGCCTGACATCATCGTTGAAACAGGCGTGCACATGCGTCAAAGGGTGTCGCTCGCAGACGGCAAACTCAGACATCTGACTGTGGGCGGAATCGGGGGGGAAGTGGTTTAGCGTGACGGCGGGCGTCCCCGTTGCCGATGCTGCCGCAGCCAATCAGAAGGGAAGTGCCGACGATGTCATCGCGTGCGAATCGCTTTTCCTCAAGCTAAAGGACAAGCTCCACGCGCGATGCTTGCCCTGCGGCAGTGCATCGGTTTCTCAAGTGCTTGAGCCGGATTCAGTACTTATAGCGCCTTCGAAGCAACGCATTGAGCTACTTGGTCAGCGGCCCGGTGCACCGTTTGGCGAAAGTGAGTCATTCGATGAGCCATTCAGCGAGTCACTCAGCCCCGCGCGCGGCTTGCTCGAAAGTTTTCTCGGTCAGCATGTTCTCGAACGCTTGCGCGTCGGTGGCGGGCGCTGGTTTGGCGAATTCAGGAACATCACGGCGCTATTCGTCGGGTTGCCGGGCGTCGATTGCTCTCATCGCCAGGCGCTCGAACAACTGCAAGCCGCCGTCGAGTGCGCGCAAAGCCTTCACGAGCGCCTGGGCGGCGCGCTCACCGAACTCTCCGCGGACGAAAAGGGGCTGACGCTGCTATGCGTGTTCGGTTTGCCGCTGATGGCGCACGAAGACGATGCGATTCGCGCGGTGGCCGTGGCGCGCGCGCTTGCCTGTGCAATGCGCGAGAAGGGGATCGGAGTCAGCATGGGTGTCGCGTCCGGGCTGGCGTTTTACGCGGATCGCGGCGGCAGCGAGCGCCGCCACGCGGGCCTGACGGGCGGCGTCGTCAACCGTGCCGCACGGCTGATGACGGCGGCGCAGGGCAAATTGCTGTGCGACCAGGCGACACGCGACGCAGCCGCAAGCGAATTTCTCTTCGAAGCGCGCGAGCCGGTGTTTGCCAAAGGGTTTGCCGATGCCGTCGCCGTCTGGCAGCCGACAGGCGCGGCGAGCGAGGGCCATTCGTTTACGGGCGCATCCGTCGGCCGCGAGATGGAATCGACGCAATTGACGTCCGCGCTCGACCGCGTCAAAACGGGGCACGGCGACGTCATTTCGCTGTGTGGCGAGGCGGGTCTCGGCAAGACGCGGCTCGTCACGGATATGGCCGCGCATGCGCGTGAGCAAGGCATTGCGGTGATCTGGAGCGCGGGCTTCGCGCTGGAGTCGATGTCGGCTTACTACGTCTGGCGCTCCATTCTCACGCAGCTGTTTTGCGGCGCGTGCAAGTTCGACGCGGCAACGGCGCGCCTCGTTGCTGCACGTCTCGTTGCAGACGACCCCTCTCTGACGTCGTGGCTGCCGCTTCTCAACGACATCATTCCTTTCCAGTTCGCCGACACCGAGATCACGCGCGAGATGGCGGGCCACGCGCGGGCCGAGGGTTTGCGGATGCTGGTGACGGCGCTCGTTTCCCGCTCGTCGCACGACACGCCAACATTGCTGATTGCCGACGATCTGCACTGGTTCGACAGTGCGTCCGCGGCGCTGCTGCTGGAACTCGCGATAGCGCGGCCGCGCGGTCTGCTGCTGCTGGCCGCCACACGGCCACTCGACAACTCATCGGCCGTCGAGGCGCATGGCGTGCTTGGCGAGTCGCGTGCCATTCATTTGCCTGGCCTCACGCACAGGGAGTTGGGCGTGTTGATCGCCGAGCGGCTGGGCGCGGCGCAGGCTTCGCAGGAACTTGTCGATTTTGTCGTGGGGCGCACGGAGGGCAATCCGCTCTACGCCGAAGAAGTGGTGTCGGCGCTGCAGGTCGCGGGCTATCTCGACGTGACGGACGGCATCGCGGCATTTACTTCGGAGGCCGCCTGCGAAGCCAGTTCGATGCTGCCCGAAGGACTGCGCGGCGTGATCGTCAGCCGGCTCGATGCGCTCGGTGCCACGGAACAGCTGATGCTGAAAATCGGCGCCGTGGTCGGGCAGGAGTTTTCGCTCAAGATGCTGGGCGATCTTTTTCCCGTCAAGCGGGACCTGGCCGATCTCGCAGCGTTGACGCGGGTTCTGGAGCGTGAAGATGTCGTCTATCCCGTCGATGACGATCGCGAGCGCTACCGCTTCAAACACGTGCTGCTTCAGGACGCGGTGTATGAATTGCTGCCGTATGCGCTTCGCCAGGAACTGCATCGCGATATCGCAGGCTGGATCGAACGCAACGAAGCGCACGATCTCGAGCCGCACTTCGCGTCACTGGCGTCGCATTGGGAACGCGCGCTCGACATGGCGAACGCTGTCGCGTACCTGGAGAAGTCCGCGCAGCTTTCACTGAAACGTTATGCGAACCGCGACGCCATCCGCCAGGCGGACCGGGCGCTGCGGCTTGCGCACGAGCACAAACTGCCCGTTGATCGAGGGCGCGAGATGCGCTGTGAGGCGATTCTCGGCGAAGCTCACAATGAAGTGTTTCAGTACGGCGCAGCCAGATATCACTTCAATCGAGCGCTGGCACGCGCGGCCGGCCCGTACCGCGGTTCGCGGCGGCGATGCTGCTCGACGTCGCGTGGCAGTTGGCGCAACAACTGAGCGCGCGTGCCGGTCTCGCGCGCCGTCGCAGCGCAGATCCGCTGCTGGCCTGGTACTCGCAGATTCACGAGAAGCTCAGCGAGATCGCTTACTTCAATAGCGGAAAGCTGCCGCTGCTGCACGCGACGCTGACATCGCTGAATCTTGCCGAACGATCGGGAAGCGTTCGCGAGGCAGTCAAAGGACTTGCTGCGATGGCAATCGGCTTTGCGGGTTCTGATCAGCGCTGGCTCTCGCAACTCTATAACCGGCGTTCGCTGGCGCTCGCCGAGGAGCAGGGCGGCATCGACGATATCGCGTATGCGAATGTGGTGAGCGGCGTCTATTGGGCGGCCGCCGGCCAATGGGAACATGCCGTGAAATGCCTCGATGACTCGGCGTCCCTCTATGCGCGCCTGGGTGCAATCGAGCGCTGGCAACAGTCGATTGCGGGACTGTGCGCTGTCGCGCTCGCGCGAGGACAGCTGGCCAGTGCGCGGGCATGGTTGGATAAACTGCGGCCCGCCCGCCATGACATGCCCGCGCAAATAGCCGCTTACCTGCATGGTTTCGATACCTGCATCACGCTGGCGCAAGGCGGCGATCTGGAGGAACTCGTGACGCGCCTCGGCAAAGTGACGGACGCACCCGAACTCGCGCAGTTCGACCGCATCTTTTGCCAGGGGCTGAGCGCAAGCGCGTGGTGGCGGCTAGGCGATCGCGCGCGCGCAGTCGAGTCGGCGCAAGCAGGGCTTCGCAGTCTGTCGGCGGGCGTGCCGATCGCGTGGTACATCACCGACGGAATCGCCGGAATTGCGCAGACGCTGATCGATGCGTCCGCGTGCGGGCTCGCTAGCGAGCGCGACGCGCAACATGCTTGCCGCACGCTCGCCCGATATGCGCGCGGCACGAAGGCGGCTGCGCCGCGCGCTGCGCTGCTGGCGGGCCGCTTGGCGGCTGCACGCAACGACAGACGCCGCGCACTCGCATGCTGGCGCCGAGGCCTCGCCGTCGCGCGCGTCATGGGCGCCGCTTATGACGAGGCGTTGCTGCTGTGCGAACTCGGCAATTACAGTCCGCAGGGCAGTGTCGAGCGCACGCAGTTTCTCGAGCAGGCGCGCGCGCAGGGCGAACGCATCGGCGCGCCTTTACTGCAGCCATGAAAAGCCGCCGTCGGCAAGCGGTTCGCTTCAGTCGTCGTGTTCTCCCTTGATGACTTGCGGGAATCCGGAAATGGCGCGTGAAGCCTGCATGCCGCCCATGACAGCCGCTTCGACGCATCCGGCATTCAAACCCGTCTTCAGCCAATCGCCGGCGAGATACAGGTTGCTGAAACCGGATGCGTCACTCGTGATCCGATGCTTCGTGCTTCCCACTACCGACAATACATACAGCTCGGACGGGTTGATGTTCGCGCGCCAGTACTGCGCGTCGAAGCGCGCTTCTCCGTCGTTTTTGGTGGGATCGATCAATATGTGCCATTCGAATGAATCTTCCGTTGCCACTGCCGGCCATAGATTGAACACTTGCTTGCGCAGTTGTCCAAGCGCGCTGAGTTTCACCTGTTGCGTGCAGGTTGCGGGAAAGTCCGTCACGGTATGTGCGGGAAACGCAGGTGTGCGGATGGGACTACAAAAATACGAAACGTTCAGCGGTGTATGCTCGGCTTCCCACGCTTCGCGCGCGAGCAACTGATTCATTGGCGTCAACGTGTCGAAGGGCTCGCTGAACGAACTCAAGATGGGCTCCTCGCCGCCGTCGCCAAAATGCTTCCAGCCCATATCACGCAGACTCTTGCTGAGCCAGATCTGGTAAGCCTGTGTCGCGACCGTCTTGACGTTATCGCTGGCCGCCTTGAGCGCGGCGCTTTTCTCCAGCAGCTTTGGACACACATGCGGCAGCGAGCCGACCGACAGGCCGAAGACGACCTTGTCGAAATCCACGCCGCGCTTGAGTTGCTTGACGGGCAGCGGCTTCTGAAAGCGATCGTTGTACTCCTGCGCCCAATTGCTCCAGTGGGACTCCAGATTGATATCTTTGGTTTTCAGCAAGAGCGCCTCGTCTGGGGCGATCTGCGCATAGTTCGGCTCGCTTGGCCAACAGTCAAGACCGCCTACGTTGACGAGCGGGTCGTATTCAGTCACGCCTTCTGCGAGAGCCACCTGCTGAGTCATCGTGATTTCACCCACGCCGTCGTCGTCGGGAATCAGCTGCTCGACTTTATGGAAGAACTGAAACTTCACGCCGCGTTGCTTGAGAACCTGATAGAGCGGCGTGAATACCGTGTCGCCCATGCCCGCCTGCATCTTCCAGATGAAGCTGCCGTGATACCCGATGGCGATACGCAGGATGCCGCGCATCATCGTCCCTGCTTCGATGTTCGGGCGGTTGACGTCGCCATTTTCATAGGCGAACACGAGATCGTAGAGTCCGCGTACGGGCGCCGAATTGATGGTGTAGTCTTCGTTCGCGCCGTGCTTGCGTAACCAGTCGCGATACTCGATGTCGTTGATGACGTCGAAGCCATTGAGCAAGACACCATCGACGTGCATGCCGACAAGGCTCGTGACGGCGAGATCGATGGAGACGAAGGCATGGCGTGCCTCGTCGTCGGTGTCGAGAAGATGCCCTACACGTTCGAGCAGGGAAGCGCGGATCTTCTGCAGTTCCTCGGGAAGAAATGCATGGTTGCGTCTTTCTAGCCAATGAAACGCTTCGGGAATGTGCTTCGCGAGTCCCCACACGCCTTCCCAGATCACTTCGAGATCCGCGACACGCCGTCTCGCTTCTGTTTTGGCGACCTCGTGCAAATGATCTTCGAGATCTTTCAGCCATTGACGAATCCATGCCGTCAGCGTGACCAATATTTTCTCGAAGGTGATTTCCTCGTTGTGCTCTCCAGGGACACCCGGTTTCTCCGGCACCCTGATCGGCCAGAATTGATAACTGCCATTGATCGGCTCAGTGAGCACGATGTAATTCTGTGGTTTGAAAGCATCTTTCCAGGTAGCGAGCGGCGCGGAGGGCGGACGATCGAGCGCGTCGTAGGCCTTTTTCATCAGGGCAAAGCCGTTGTCATAAAAGCCGAACCACATATGCAGGCCGTGCTCTTCGATGCGCTGTCCGAATCTTGCGTTGCGTCCGCTCGCGCATTTGCCACCCAGGCGCCACCCCATCTGATAGACAGTGATGTCGTAGCGGTCTTGCCAGCCGGGTTGCTCGGTCAGATAGAAGGCGGCCGTCATCGCGCCTGGACCGCCGCCGAGCACGGCGATTTTTTGTGGCGTGGTCGCCGTGGCCTGAAGCAGTTCTTCGCCCGCCTCGACCGAGAAGTCCATGTTGATGCGAAAGGGCAGCAACACGGGCTGCTCCCCGAGCCGAAGGCCCAGCGTGTGATCCAGGCGGAACGTATCGAATGGATGCAGCGTGCACGTATAGGTGTAACCGATCAGCTCGGCACTGTGCACTTTGTCGACCGTGGTGGGACAAACGACAATGGCCTGATAGACGGCCTTGACGCCCGTCGAGTCTGGAAACTGCTTGAGAAAAATTTGATCGATATGCGGGTGCAACAGCATCAATTCCAGATCCCTGATGCCTGCCTCGTCGAGCGCGAACAGATCCGGCTCTGAACTTAAAATCCTGAAGCCTTCACGGATGACCTCAAACAACCCGGACAGCGGCTGATGTGCCTGGTCCGTATTGGTCGCCTTGATTTCCAGTAGCGGCTTCGTGCCTAGCTGCGTTTGCGGGCTGAAGGGTTCCCAGCCCTCGCTCGCAAGCTCGAATGTCAGCGGATCGTCGCCGGGAGCCGGCATGATGAGCTTGCAGATGTTTTTGGGGTAACCAAAAATCTCGCGCCCAATGGAAATGGCCGTGGGCACGTCGACCCATGTATATGACGGATAGAGAAAAATGCGGTGCAGTTTTATGCCGCCGCTAGTTCTCTCGACTTGTCCCACGAGAATCCACGGAATGATGTCGCATTCCTTGCCCCAGCCTCGGTCGCGATCGACGGGAAAGCCGGATTGCGCGTGATCCACGCGCGTGAAAGTCAGCATGATGTACGGCGACAAAACCTGAAACTCAATGCGGTTGGCCGCCACCCGATTGAGAGTTTCATCGACGGTCGCCTGCAACTTCGTCAGATCGCCCTTGATGAAGAAACCGTGCATGTCCGACGCGTTCAGGTGAACGGGCGTATGTTGCAGCGGCGAGCCATTGGTATAGATGTACGTCGGGCGTTCCTTCATTTTTACCCTCCATATCGTCAGCAACGCGAGTGCGGCTGCACCTTGAACCCGGCCTGAGCGTGCGCGCGGCCTGGTTGGGCCAAAACGAGCCCTTACGTTTTAGCCTTGCGATTCGAGCCTCCCAACCGCGACCCGATGCCCTATGTGCGCTGCCGAACATATCGGCAGACTATTGTGACGCGGGTGTGGCATCGTCGGCTGTTGCGTTTCGATTGCGTAAAGAAGGGCTAAAAGGGCGACGTCGATTCGTCTGAAAAATGCGGGAGATAGGTGCGCTTCGAGATTCTTGCATACGCGCGGGGATTTGCGGACTCGGAGTACGGAGAAAGCAGCTGGTAATTCAATCTATTCGCGCGAGCCATCTGCGCTTTTCATTGTCCTTGCTGTCTCTACTGCCCTGAGGTGTTGCACGACGGGAAGTAACACCGTGACGACGGTACCCTTCTGGCCTTTGCCGCTTGAAATGGATACAGTCCCGCCGTGACTCTCCACGAGGAATTTCACCAGCGCTAGTCCGATGCCCAGTCCGGAATCCGCGGACGACTCGCGCGAACCCAACTGCGTGAACATATCGAATACGTGAGGCAGCGTGTGCTCAGGGATTCCGTATCCGTCGTCCGCAACGGTGAGCCGGACCACGCTGGACGAAGGCGCGTCAGGGGAGCTTGGCGCCTCTTCGATAGTCGCGGTGAGTTCTATGTGACTGCCATCCGGCGAATATTTGGCCGAATTACTGAGCAGGTTCACGAGTACCTGGGTGAGCCGGGTTCCGTCTGCATGTAAGGCGATGGGGTCGGCGGGACATTGGACGGTCAGCAGATGTTTGCGCGCGTCCATTGCGGGCTGCGCAGCGTTTGCCGCATCCCAGACGATGTCGGCAAGATTGCATCTGCCCATACGCACTTCGACCTTGCCATGCCGGATTCTCGATGCGTCCATCAGGTCGTCGACCAGCCGTTGCAGACGCAGCATTTGCCTTCGGGCGATGTTAAGCGCGTGAGCAGCAGCCGACGCACCGGGCTCAGTGCGGCCCAGTATTTCGAGCGACGAGACGACGGGGGCGATAGGGCTGCGCAGCTCGTGACTCAGCGTGGCGATGAATTCGTGCGTGCGCTCTTCTGCCCGACGCAATGCTGCTTGTGCTTCTTCTGCTTCGAGCGCTCTTTTCTCTGCGAGCGCGTGCACGCGGGAAACCTGCATCGCGGCGCCTGTAAAGTCGGCCAGGCTCGTGAGCAGGCGGAGATCTTCCGCGTCGAAACGGACGTTCTCATCGTGCGACATGACCCAGATCGCGCCCCAGGGACCGTCACCGACCGGGATCGGCACCAGCAGCGCTTCGACCACGGGAGGAGAGAGATTTTCGATTGACGAAAAGAACCGCTGCGGCGTGCGGAAGAGTTCAGGTTTTCCCAAGGCGAGCGCCACGCCACATACGCTATCGTCAAACGGGCGGTAGGTGTTCAGCAGCGGAACGCAGTGCCCGGCGAGGGCCGCCCACCTGAAGCTCGCCTGCCGGTCCGGTGGCGACTCAAGAACACTGATGCCGGCGCTCCCTGCGCGGCACAGACGTGCCGCTTCGGACGCCAGGGTGTCGAGCATGGCCTTGTCGGACGTGGCAAGTGAACGTGCCAGACGTCTCAGGACTTCCGACTCTGCGCGAAAATTCGGGCGACGGCTGGCTCGGGTCGAGAGTTGCTCGGTTATGAGCGACTCCCGATGCGTCGCACGGATCGGGTATTCAGTCGGGGACAATTCGGACTCGATGTTCATGTGTGCCGCCCTGCGCATGGAGGATGAGCGTAAGAGGGCGAAGGGCGGCCATTTCGGGCGGAACATACCGGTAAGAAATCGCGGTTCCCGGTCACGGGGCCGTCGGCACTGACCGCCGTCTCGCGAGGCGCAGACGTGTCTGCGCCTCGCAGCCAACCCTTCCGAACAAGGCGCCTGCTATCAGGCTGAACTGACCTCGATGCGACGCGGCTTGGCTTCATCGCGCCGGGGTATCGTCAGTCTGAGCACGCCGTCCTTCAACGATGCTTCGATTCTCGACGAGTCAAAGTCCTCACTAACCGAAAACCGGCGAGAGAAGTACGGTGCCCTTACCTCGGCATGCGTCAAGGCTAGATTGCTCGGCACGGGAATGACCGACTCCCCTTCAATCGTCAGGCTGCCGTCGTGTACCTTGACGTCGAGCTTCTCTTTCGACACGCCCGGCAGGTCCGCCAGCAGCGTCACGGCATGGGCGTCCTCGAAGATATCGACGGCCGGCGTCAGGGTAACGCGGCGACGGCTTTCGTCCGCGTTCGGACTTGCCACGGTACCGTCGTTGTGTTGGGCAAGTTGCGTATTGTCGCTCATGATGTCACCTCGTTACTGAACAGTAATCGCACGTGGCCGGGAGGCTTCCCGCTTGCCGACTGAAATGAGCAGGCAGCCATCGGCATAGCGCGCCTTGACCTTGTCCGGGTCGGCTTGCTGCGGCAATTCGATGACGCGCCGGAAGGCGCCGCTGAAACGCTCCTGGGCATATTGCCGTGCGCTCTCCGGCAACTGCGCACGCGTGCCCGTGCGCTCGCCAGCGATGGTGAGCAGGCCCTTGTCGACCGAGATGTCCAGCTTCTGCGGGTCGACGCCCGGCGCGAATGCGACGATTTCAACCGAGTCGTCGGTCGTACCAATGTTGATAGGCGGAAATGTGCCGGACCGGCTCGAACGAAGGCTTGATGGGTAGCCACCGAACAGGCTGGAGATCTGGCGTTGCAGACGGTCCAGTTCGCTGAAGAGGTCGGTCCCGAAGTAGATGTCACTCATGGTCGCTATCTCCTCTGGCGGCAAGGGGAGCGAACCGGCGTACGCGCTTCAGTCCGGTTGTCCCGTGCCGCGGACAATCAAGGTTGAAACACGCAGCGTCGCGACCGGATAGTCCACGAACGCTGCCTGAGCGATGCTTAAGATAGGACGTCCACCGCGTTTTTCAAGAGGTCCAATTCGCAAATTTTTTGGACTTGAAAACCGCTTTACGCGCCCATACAGTCCGCGCACCAGCGTTACCAGGAGACGGCTATGGAATTCGATACGGACTGGACAACCCTTGGCAAACATCGCATCAAGCTGCGCTCGACAAAGGGTTTCCCGACAGAACTGTTGCATCAGGTGGCGGAAATCACGCGCCTCGCGGTCGACAACAATATGAGCGCGCGGGCGCGTATCGTCGAAATCGTGTTTCGTCATGAAAAGGCCTATGACGTGACCGTCGGAACCACGCTTGCCGAAGACCGGATTTGTGCTGCACAGCTCGAAGCTGCTATCGCTACCGTGATGGGTCTGATGCCAGAGCAGGTCAACATCTTCGTTCACGTCGTCACCCAGGAAGAGGTCGACCTGCACTTCGGCGTATATGAGCGAATGCTGGCAGAGAAGCTCGGCGCGACGCCCGCCATACAGTGAGATCCGCAACGCGACGGCTCTTATTGTCAAGCGAATAAGAGCCGGCCGCCTATATACGCCAGGCGTTATTGACGTGTAAAAGCGACTTGACTAAATTGATTTTCGCCAGGCCATGCGTGGACTAAACGCTTGCTAAACGCTTGCTAAACCGCTTGCTAAACCGCTTGCTAAGTCGCGTGCTAAACATTGGCGTGTTCTATTCATGTCTTAACCGGCATGCAACTGAACCGTTGCCTGCGTTCTTTGCTTGCCGCTTGCAGAGGATGCGATGTTTCAGGCAAACCGATCCCATCATGGCGATTGTCTGAATGTGCATGGAAGCTTCAGCGCAGACGCTTCATTGCCTTAGCCAGCGTTTGCGTAGTCGACCAGTAGTCGGCCCAAGGGTCTTTGGTCTGAAAGCTCAGGTACTCGCGCGCAGTCTGGACATTCCACTGCGCGCTGCTTTTGAGTTCAGTGAGCTGTTCCCATGAGACGGGCATCGACATTCCCATTCCCGGACGGGCGCGTGCTGAAAACGCCGCAGCCGTTGTTTGTCCCATTCCATTGCGCAGGTAGTCCACGTAAATTTTTCCAACACGGTTCGACGGGCCGGATATGGCTGAGAAGCGTTCGGGAATCGTCTTCGCGAGATGTCTGACAAAGGCCTGCGAGAACGACTTCACTGTTCCGTAATCCAGGCGGGAATTTAGCGGCACGACAACGTGCAAGCCCTTTCCGCCGCTCGTCTTTAGCCACGCCTGCAAATCGAGTTCGGCAAGCAATGTTCTGACAAGGACTGCGGCCTCCTGAACGTAGTTCCATTTCAGTCCTTCCCCTGGGTCGAGGTCAAAGATGACCCTGTCGGGCTTGTCGAGTTTTCGCACTGTCGAATTCCACGTATGAAACTCGACGACGTTCATTTGCGCCGCTGAAAGCAGGGCGTCGATCGTATCCACGCTCAATAACGAAGGATGCCTGGGCCACAGGTCGCGATCGTGAACTGTCAGTCCCGGCATACTGGTACGCTCGACGTGTTTCTGGAAAAACAGTTCGCTGGCGATACCCGCCGGCGCGCGGACCATTGCCACGGGCCTGTCCTTCAGGTGAGGGAGCATCCACTCTGCGACGCTCGCGTAGTATCGTACGAGATCGGCTTTCGTGATGCCCGCCGACGCGTCGACGATTCGCTCGGGATGCGTGATTTTCACGTCGTGAACAGGCTCGGGCGGCTGCGTCTTTCCTCCCTCGCGGACGACGCTGCCCGCAGGCTTGTCAAGGCGGAGTCCCTTGAACGACGCCTGCCGGATGACACCGTCTGCGGTCCATTCGGCAAACTCGACCTCGGCGACCAGTGCCGGTTCAACCCATCGTTCGCTTCCTGCCGCGCGTCGGGACCATCGCCGTTGTTTCGCCACGGCCACATCGTAGGGGGCAGCATCCCTCTCAAATGGAACGAGACGGCGCCAGATGTCCTGGGCGGTCCGCGAGTCCCAGCCAGTGCCGACGCTGCCGGCGTCGTGGAGCTTGTCGCCGACGTAATAGCCCAGCAGCAAGCTGCCGACTTCGCCCGCTTTGCCTCCGCGTGCGGTAAAGCCGCAGATGATGAGTTCCTGTCGCAGACGCGTTTTCGCTTTCAACCAGGTTTGCGTCCGTCCGGACTCGTATGGCGCTTCACGCCGCTTGAGTATCAGCCCTTCGAGCCCGAGACCAGCCGCGGCTTCGAACACGTGTGCCGGCGGTGCCTCGAAGTCCGGACTGAATCGCAGCGGCTCTCCTGCGTCATCGAGCAGTTGCGCCAGTCGCGCGCGCCTTGACCACAAAGGGACTTTCCTCAGGTCTTGTCCATCGAGGTACATCAGGTCGAACAGGAAATAGACGATGTCCTGACCGGCTCGCCCGTCAATCGCATTCTGGAGCGCGGAAAAGCTCGGCAAGCCATCTTTCATGACGGTGATTTCCCCATCCAGCCATCCCGTCGAGAGTGGCAGCTCACCAAGCGGCGTGACGAGACCGGGAAATTTTGCTGTCCAGTCGTGCCCGGCTCGCGTAAAGAGCCGCACACGCCCCTTGTCGATGCGGGCCAGCAGTCGATATCCATCGAGCTTTGTCTCCGTGATCCAGTCGCCGCTCGTTGGCAGCGAGGTGGCCAAGGTCGCAAGTTGCGGCTCCAGCTTCGCTGGCTGCGGTGCGCGCACTGCAGCGGACAGGTCAGGATCCTTGTCGGCGCCGCGTGCAGGTCTGGCAGACTTCGGCTCGCGGTCTTCCACCAGCCCGAGTGGATTCGCGACGACACTGTCGGGCAGCGCCTTGATGACGTCGTATTGCGCAAGCGGGCGGGCCCATTCGTCGCGCTTCTTGAAAAGCATCCACTGGTCTTGTTTGTCGTCTGGCTTCGAGATGCGCACCAGTTCCCACAACCCCGCGAGCTTTTCGCCGTGCAGCCGGAAGACGAGCTTGCCGGCCTTCATCCCCGCGTCCGCGTCACCTGCCGGCTCCCAGGTGCCGCGGTCCCAGACGATAACGGTGCCAGCTCCGTACTGTCGTTTGGGAATGGTGCCTTCAAAGTCTGCGTAGTCGACGGGATGGTCTTCGACATGCACGGCCATCCGCTTCTCTTTCGGGTCGTAGCAAGGGCCTTTGGGTACAGCCCAGGACAGCAGGACACCGTTGAACTCGAGACGGAAGTCGTAGTGCAGCCGGCTCGCCCAGTGCTTCTGTATGACGAACCCGAGGTCTCTGGCGTTGCGGCGCGAGGTTGCTGCGGTTGTTGCGGTTGCCGACGTTGCCGACGGTTCGGGCGTGACAGTGAAATCCCGCTTCCTGCGGTAGCGAGACAGGGGAGGAGCCGTCGTGTCGGAGCGAGAGGCCATTGCGTATGTCGAGCATGCCGTTTGCTGTTTCAGCGAGACTGTCGTGTCGCGAAACACAGGAGGTTGTGATGGACGTGCCAATCAGCGAAGAACAGATCCGGACGCTTGCATTCTATCTTTGGGAGCAGGACGGCGGGCCGGAGGGACGCGCCGACGAGTATTGGGAGAGGGCGCGCCAACAGCTTGTTTCCAATGCATCCGACGCTACGTCGGTGGACAGTGGGACGAGCGGATTAGACGGGGAATTGACGGCGCCTCAGCCTGGCTAACGAACGTTTTCCGGTTTCTTCAGCTTCGGCCGACGCGGGACCGGTTGGCCGTGTTCTATTGCAGGCAAAGATTGCGAATTATCTCGGCCTTAAAACGACCAGGCCACACGGGGAATGGCCTGCCGTGGGGCACGCGAATTGCGCTGCGCGGTAAGCGGGCTCGCGCCTTCCGGCGCACGACCGCTCGCGCTGAGGAGGCACATCATGCGAACTTTGACGAAGGGTATGTTCATTTCCGCTTTGCTTCTTGGACTGTCGGCAAACGTCTATGCCCAGGGCGCGGGCGGCGGAGGCGCCGCTGGCGGGCAAGGCGGAACGGGTATGAGCAAGCCGAACGCGGGCGGCTCTACCGATACTGTGTCCGGTGCGTCCGGGGCGAATACGATGGCACCATCCGGCACCACGTCACATAAGAAGACGCACAAAAAGTCGGGCACGGCCATGCCGGCATCGGCGCCCGCGCCGGGGTCCGGCGGTAATTGACGGACACGATTCCGCCCGTCTCAGCCTGCCGATGCCCGCGGGAGCAGCGGGCTGAACGCAGCCACTGGCCGCGGCGTGTGAGACGCGACGATCCTCCCGGTGCGGCATGCAAGTTGCGCAGTTGTCGGGATGACTTATCAACGAGGAGCGCTTGATGGCAACGGGTACGGTCAAATGGTTCAACGACGCCAAGGGCTTTGGTTTCATCACGCCGGACGACGGTGGGGATGACCTGTTTGCACATTTTTCCGAGGTGCAAGCGCAAGGCTTCAAGTCGTTGCAGGATGGGCAGCGCGTCAGTTTCGAAGTCAAGGAGGGGCCCAAAGGAAAGCAGGCAGCCAACATCCAGCCGATCTAACCGGGCGGCACCCGCTGCCTGAGCACGCGTGTAATTTGCGCATTTGGGCATGTGCCGTATTGCACGCGCAGCGGCGTCATGTCGGCGCCATGTCGGCGGTATAGAGGCGATCCCTTTCGCAGGCAACCCGGTCGCACGTCCCTCCAAACCCCTCATTCGGCGGCAAGGCGGTGACTGCGCACCCGCATGACCGTCTGGCGTGAAGTGCCGAACCTGCGGGCGACTTCGCTGACCGAGTCGCCCTTTCTCAGCGCGTGCACGATTCGGTGCTGATCGCCGCTGGGCAGTGATGCGGGCCGACCGGTGGGCCGCCCGTTTTGTCTTGCCGTCTTCAGACTGCTGGCGCTTCGCTGACTGCGAACCGCTTGTTCCATATTGACGATCGCCCGGAGCGCCTTGATTGCCTGCGGCTCGGGGGGCGTGCCGTGAGATCGGCGGCGCCCAGTTCAACGCACCGGAGCGCGATCTTCGCCTTGCGGCACTGCGTCACCGTCGACAAGACGTCGCGCGCGCTGCACCCGAGCGCAGCCAGTTCGAGCACGACGAGTAACTCGCCCGGTGCGACGCGTCGGAGCAGGGCGCACAGTTCCGCGCGGGCCGATGCCGGGACATACGGCGGCGCGCTCTCTATCGCGACCCGGCTGAGCACGACGGTGTAGCCCGCCCTGTCCAGTTCGATCAGTTCCTGCTCGGGAAATGGGCGCCCGCGCGGACTGTTGATATAGAAGTAGGTCTTCCTTGAAGAAGAAGCCTGCCTGCGTCCGCCCGGATGGTCATTCATGCGCGCCGGCGGGAACAGCCAGGATGATTGCATCGAATCGCCGCTCCCAATGCCAATGCGTTAGCCGACACAACGGGTCGACGCTCATCACGGTTCCAGTTTGACCTTTATCCAGCCCGGTTCGCGCGTGTCGAATGCGCGGTACGCCGCGATGGCATTCGTGATCGGTTCGCACTGGGTCAACACGGCGAGCGGATCGAATGAACCGTTGCGGACGAGTTCAACGAGCTTCGGTGTAATCGCGCGATGGTTGCAGTTGCCCATTCTCACCGACAGGTTCCGGTTCATTGCTTCGCCGATCGGGAAAAAGCGGTCGTTCATCGGATAGACACCGATCACCGATACCGTGCCAGCCTTCGCCACCGCCTTGACCGCCCATTGCAGCACCTGAGACGGACCGCTGCCCGGTTTCCAGTTACCGTCCTGCGGGTTTTGCTGCGGAGCGATTTCCTGTAGCTCCTGGTCGAAAGTCTGGCGCTTGCCCTGCTGGCCACTCGCGGCGGGGCCCTGTTCGGCACGGACGGCATCCACACCGACAGCATCGATCGCGCGATCGACGCCAATCCCGCCCGTCAGTTCCAGAATGGCTTGCACAGGATCATCGACATCGAAATTGATGACCTCGGCACCTTGGGCTCGCGCCATATCGAGCCGCGACGGTATGTGGTCAACGCAGAGGACGCGGCCCGCGCCCATCAGTCGCGCGCTCGCGATGGCGAACTGCGCGACGGGTCCCGCACCGAACACTGCAACGGTATCGCCGGTTTGCACGCCGGCGATCTGGGCGCCGAAATAGCCGGTGGGAAAGATATCCGACAGGAGAATCGCGCGGTCGTCGTCGATGTCGTCTGGCAGGCGGATAAGGCTGGCATGGGCGAGCGGCGTGCGGGCGTACTGGGCCTGCAGGCCGTTGAACGGCCCTGTCGTCTTCGGACCACCGTAAAAAGCGGTGCCCGCCAATGGACCGTTCGGATTGGCCGTGTCGCACTGCGCCGTGTAGCCTGAGCGGCAATAGGCACAAAAGCCGCAGGAAATGGTCGACGGGATGAGCACGCGGTCTCCTTTGCGCAGGTTGCGTACGTTGCGACCGGTGTCTTCGATCATGCCGACGCCCTCGTGTCCGAGGATCGTGCCCGGTTGCATTCCCGGCAGCGTGCCGCGCACCATGTGCAGATCCGTGCCGCAGATGGCACTGGACGTGATGCGCACCACGGCGTCGGTGGGTTGCGCGATAACGGGATCTGGAACCGTGTCGGGACGGATATCGCCGATGCCGTGGAATACGACTGCTTTCATGGTGCACGCTCGCTGAAGTTGATGGATGGCAGTTACCCGCGAGCAAGCGCAGGTCCAGGCGCGAGCGAAATGATGTGAGGCTCGGGCGCATGAACCGACGTGGTATCCGCGGAGGACATCGTTTGCACTTGAGCGCACGAGGCGAATCTTTGATACTTTTGAGGTAGCGGGCGTCGAAGGAGACACTCGCGGGCGCTTATCGCCGTGCGGCAGACCTGTCCATGCACGTTGACTTACGGACACCCCGGCACCTATAACCTTGATGAGCATTGCTGCGTACACTCGCCAAAGTGACCATATGTGCTCGTTTCGCGGAGCTGCTGCGTGTGTGCGCTCCATCTAAGGGCGCCACGCGCACGGAAGGGCCGTCATGCGACTAGCCGAGTTTATTGACCAAGACATTGAGTTGATCCTGACGCAATGGGAGGCGTTCGCGCGCACGTTGCTGCCTGCCGCGGGACATATGGATTCCCTCGCCCTGCGCGATCATGCTCGTCAGATTCTGCAGGCGGTGGTGAAAGACATATCGACGCCCCAGACCCAGGAAGCGCAGCGCGAAAAATCGTTGGGACATGCGCCCAGAGCCATCGATGCGCCTGAAACGGCTGCGCAAACCCATGCCCTCTTGCGAGCGCGGCGCGGCTTCAACATCAATCAGCTGGCGGCGGAATATCGCGCGTTGCGTGCGAGTGTGCTCCGCCTGTGGATGGACAAATGTCTGCCCGGCGCACCGGATCTGGATGACATGATCCGCTTCAACGAGGCCATCGACCAGGCGTTGGCGGAGTCAGTCGGTTTCTTCAACGAACAGATCGAACAGGCGCGAAACCTGTTGCTCGGCATGCTCGGGCATGACATGCGTAGTCCCCTGCAGACAATCCAGATGACTGCCTCATTCCTCGCGGCGCTGAATGCGGGGGAGGACGTATCGGAAGCCGCGGCCAGGCTCATTCGCAGCGGCGCCCGTATGCAGACCCTTCTCGACGACCTGTGCGACTTCAATCGAACCAAGTTGGGATTGGGAATCAGTATTGCGCCCCACGACGTTGATCTGGCCGAAGTGTTCGCCGATGTGATAGATCAGCTGCGCGCCGCCCATCCGGGCCGGGAGATCGAGCTCGACGTGAGGGGTGACCTGCACGGGAGCTGGGATGGGAGTCGTCTGCAGCAACTGCTTGGCAACCTCGTGTCTAACGCCATCTTCTATGGAACACCGGGCACGCCCGTGCGCGTGATCGTCACGCCCGCCGACACGGAGGTCCGGTTCGAGGTCAGGAACGTCGGACCTGCTATTGATCAGGCGACGCTGGATCGCATCTTCGATCCGCTCGAGCGCGGCCCGAGTCAAGGCAACGAAGGCAACGGCCAACACGGCCTTGGATTGGGCCTGTTCATCGCGAGCGAGATTGCGAAGGCGCATCACGGCGAAATCAGCGTGCAATCCACCCAAGCCGAGACGGTATTCTCGGTACGCCTTCCGCGCCGCGTGTAGGGGCAGGCGCGATGCCGCCATGCGAGTGCCGCTGACGCGGGCCCTACTCGGACTAACCTTCCTACGCTTTGTCATCTGGCGCGAGATCGGGATCGATCCCGTCGTGCTCGGGCGTATAGGGGCCCTGTTCCGGGTGGTCTTTTCCTTTTGGGACCAAAGTTTCATCCATGTTGCCGTGCGGCTTCTGCCTGACCGTGCCGTCGCGTTCGACACTGACGTCGCCTTCGTTCTCATTCTCTCTGCGACGGTCTGCGCGCTCGACGGGATCGGCCGGCTCCGCTGAACGGCTATCTCGACGCGCTTCAGGCGCTCCGTGCGATGGGGCGTCGGGTATGGTCACCGGGTTGTCGGGTACGACTGGCATCATCTGCTCCTTGAGCGAACGGGTGTTGACGATCAGAAAGGTCGCATGGGGCATTCCCGCACACGCGTCTCGCGCAGTAGCATTGCCCATTGAGCCTCGCGCTCATATGCAAGCGGCTACTGCGCTATAAGGTTCTGTCGATTGCGGCTGGTCTAATGCCCGCCGGTCATCTCGGGCGCGATGGAAGCATGGTTCAGCAACCCGACAAGGGCGATGCCGCCGATCACATTTCCGAGCAACGTCGGTAAAAAAAAGCGAAGCAGGTAATCCTGTAGCGTGGCATTGCCGCGCAGAACCGTAAACGCAGCTTCGACGGAACCCGCAATCACATGTGACAGCTCGCAAACGGCAACCACATACGTGAGCACGCCGACGATCAGCACCGCCGCGGATCTTGCGTTGGGCAGCAGCCATACCATCAAGGCGATGAGCCATCCTGCCAGGACTGCCTTGAGCGCCGTGCTGGCGAAGCTCGTGCCGAGCGATGCCTGCGCGAGTTCGTCCAGAACCGGTGCAAGCGTCTGCGTGAAGGACGCAGGTGCAGCCAGAATAGCCGCGAATATCCATGTGCCCGCCAGGTTGGCGGCCAGCACGATAACCCACAGCCGTAACGCCGCGGCCGCCGTGCGAACATCTCTTCGGGTCAGCACGGGAAGCACGACGGTCAGTGTGCTTTCGGTGAACAGTTGCTGACGGCCCAGTACGACGATGATGAAGCCAACGCAATAACCGGCGGGAGCAATCAACGAAGCGCTTTCGGGCCCGAGCGACGACTTGTTCTTCAAGACTGCCTGGGTCAGAAACGAAAACCCCATCGAAAGCCCTGCGGCCAGCGCCGACCAGAGCAGCGCAAGCGGCTTGCGTCCCAGCGCGGTTTCTCCTTCCTCCCGGATGATTTCGTGGATGACCAGGGCTTGCGGCGAACTGTGCGCGGAGGCTTGATCGCGTTCCTTCTCATCGAGGTGCGGTGAGGCGTGGCCCGCCGCATTTTCGTCGGTTATTTCCGCTTTGCCTGACATTGGATGCTCTCACGGTGGAGCCGCGCTTGCGGCGGCAAGGGCCTGCTTCAAGTTGTGGATGTACCGCGGCATGTCGACGCACGAATAGCAAACGGCGTCGCGCTTGCGCCGATGATGACGCCAGGCGGCGCGGCCTGGCGCCAGCGTGGTTGACGCTCAGAGCGTTGTCGGCCCTTCCGTTTCTTCTGCGGCGGGCGCGCGTTGTTTCGGCCGGCGCGATGGCGTCGAGAGAATCGAGTCGATGAACGTGCGCGCACGGCTCTCCCCGTATCTGAATGCCTCCTGTTCCGACAGGAAATCGAATTGCTCGGGGAAGTTCACCAGCTTGCGATCGGGACGTTCGGGAAATGCAATGGTGCATGACACCCGGAACCGACGGTACATGCCGCCAATCGCATGTGCCTTCGACAACGAAACGTGAACCTCGATGCTGCACCCGCGATAAGGCGCGTAGTACTGGCTCGACATGGCATCCCTCACATCGGCAAGGTGGGTACAGCTTGCCGAGCATCGGCGTGCCGCGCTGCTGTTTCGCCCAACATGACGCCGTTGCCGCTCGCACGCTACCCGTCGTCGCAGGCCGTCGCGAGCAAAGCATCACGCGTCAAAGCGCATCACGCCGCTGCGTGTCACGCGGCGCGCGCCGGCCGACGCTTGCCGCCAAACATCCGCGCGGCGCCGCACGCGAGCAAGGTCACAAGCACAGCGGTCGCCACCGGGAAAGTACCCGCCGTATTCACCGCGACCTCGACGGGATGTTCGCCGAGCAGTTGCATGCGCCTGCGCGTCATCTCTGCGCCCAGGGTGCGCAACTCGGGCCCGAGCGCGCGTTCGGCGAGAGGCAGAAGTCTGGTTTCCTCATCGGCGACATGATGCATGGTGTCGCGCATCAACTCCATGAACAGCGAGTCGTAGGCAGCATTCTCGGGGCCCATGCCGCGCAGCTTCGCGATGATCTCGCGCAGTTCGTCATGCTCCGGCCGGCTCTTGTTCAGGGTGTCGTCAGTCGGTGCGATGCGCGCGAGGGCGGGGTAGAAAATCTCTTCTTCCAGTTGCGCGTGAATTTCAAGCGCTCTGCAAACGGAGGTGACGATCGCGCGCTTGCGCCACCATGCAGTTTCGCCGCCGTAACGATGAAACGCAGCAAGGACATGGGTGTGATCGAGACGAATCATCGTCGTGATGGTGGGGACGTAGGGCACGGTAGAGACCTCTCATGGTGCGGACGCGGCAATGGACCGTTCGCGTGTTGAAGCAGCATGCTCCGTTCCCGCGCGCGCTTTCGGTACGCTCAACAAGCTCCTTCGTTGTACTTACGCGGCATCTACTCGACGATCCTGACCGGGATCGACTTCGCGCCCGGCACTTTGCTTTCCTTGGCGTAGTGCCACAGTGGCAGGAGAACATTGCATTCCGGGTAGTAACCGCCGATACAACCCTCCGGTATCTCATACACCTTGATCTTGAGCCCTTCGAGGCGCCGTTCGATTCCGTCGTCGGCGATCGTCTGCAGCGTGACTTTCTGTCCTTCTTGCAGGTGGCGTTTTTCGATATCCGCTTTATTCATCAAGATGACCATGCGTGTGCCCTTTACACCTCGAAAACGGTCTTCGATGTTGTAGATGGTCGTGTTGAACTGGCTGTCGCTGCGTAGCGTCATCAGACGCAGGGCGTCGGGCACTTTCTCGGGCATGTCGGGGTCTTCCGCCAACGAATGCGGGGTGAGGAACTCCGCCTTTCCCGACTTCGTCTTCCACTGCCGATGGCGCGCCGGAATCGGACGATGGAATCCGCCCGGCGTCCACATGCGGTCATTGAAGTCGTGGAAAATATCGGGGTATGTCGTCGCAATCTCGTTGCGCACGAGGGTATAGTCGTCGCGCCACGCGTCCCAGTTGACGGTAGAGCGCTCGCCTAGCGTCGCTTTCGCGATCCCCGCCACGATGTACGGCTCCGGGCGAGCCTTTTCGCTGGCGGGTTCCGTGACGCCTCTCGAACCATGCATGCAGCCTGTGCTGTCTTCCATCGAAACGGCCTGATCGCCAAGCGGCGTACGGTGAATTTCGATCCGGCTCAGGCACGGCAGAACGTAGGACACTTCACCATGAACGAGGTGACTGCGATTGAGCTTGGTCGCAATATTGACGGTGAGGCGCAGGCGCGCCCATGCCGGCTCCGTTTGCAGCCGGTCCGGTACGGAGCGCACGAGATTGCCGCCCAGATTGACGACGGCTTTGACGTCGCCTTTGACCATCGCTTCGAATGCTTCAACCGTGTTCAGCCCTTTCTTCTTTGGCGGCTCGAACGAGAACTGCTTCGCAAGCTGATCGAGCGGGGCGAGTTCCGGCTTCTCGGTGATGCCCACGGTACGCTGGCCTTGTACGTTCGAGTGTCCGCGCACGGGCGATGGGCCCGCGCCTGGCTTGCCGATGTTCCCGCGTAACAGCAGAAAGTTGGTGAGCATGCGCACGTTTTGCACGCCCAGCCTGTGCTGCGTGAGACCCATGCCATAGTGGGCCATGACCGCGTTGGCCCGCATATATTCGCTCGCCGCATCGAGCAACGCGGCGCGCGTCAGGCCGCTGATGCGCTCGATCTCGTTCCAGTCCGTCGCCCTTGCATAAGCAGCGAACTCGTCGAAGCCGGTCGTGTGTTCGTCGATGAACGCCACATCGATTGTGCGGGGCAAACCCTGCTCCCTGGCATGATCGTCGGCTTCGATGACCGCCTTGCAAAGGCCGAGGATCGCGGCCGTGTCGCCGCCCGTCTTGACCTGATGATATTGCGTGCTGATCTGGGTCTCGGCGGGCGTCAGCATCTGCGCGGGCGACTGCGGATTCACAAACGAAACGAGACCGGGCTCACGCAGCGGATTGAAGGTGATGATAGGGACGCCGCGCTTGCGCGCATCCTGCAACTGATGAAGCATCCGCGGACTATTCGTGCCGACGTTCTGTCCGAAGAAAAACATCAGGTCGGTCTTCTCGAAGTCTTCCAGTGTGATCGTGCCGACACCCACACCGATCGCTTCCTTCAAACCCACGCTGGTGCTCTCGTGGCACATGTTCGAGCTATCGGGCAGATTGTTGCAGCCATACATTCGCACGAAAAGCTGGTACATGTACGACGTTTCGAGCGACGCACGCCCCGACGTATAAAAGACGACGCTCTCTGGGTCGAGCGCATTCAACTCCCGTCCGATTTCGCGAAACGCGTCTTCCCAGCTGACTTCGACATATTTGTCAGTAGCGGCGTCGTATTTCATTGGGGCAGTGAGTCGGCCCGCTTCCTCCAGATCATGATCGTGCCAGTTGAGCAACGATGTGACGGTGTTGAGTTCGAAGAACTCCGGCGTCATGCGCTTTGCAGTCGTGTCCCAGGCGGTCGCTTTTGCTCCGCTTTCGCAGAACTCGAACGTGTGAGGATCGGCCGGCTTTGCCCACGAACAGCTCACGCACATGAATCCGTCTGGCTTGTTCTGCTTGAGCAGGATCGTGCTGTCTTTGATCGCAACTTTTTCCTGCTTCAGTATTGTCGTGACGGACTTCAACGATCCCCATCCACCCGACGCAAACGGATACGACTGACTCTTATTAACCTTGCCCATGGCAAAAAGCTCCGGGAGAAATAGCACGATGTGATATAAGAGCAATCTCCGTTCCCTTGGGTGAAACGTCGGCACAGCGCTTGCGGGATGCGTGGCTCCCGCAAACAGGAGGCGTCATGGGTATCTTTTCCAACATCATGAACACGATCTTCGGCCACCACGCCGCTAGCGGATCGGGGGCATCACAAGCAACCGGGCAGCCGGCTTCAACTTTCTTCATGGAGCTGCCAATGGTCAGAAAGAATTACGCCCCGGACGAGAACGCCCCACGTCAACCGTATGCGGACAAGGATGCCGGTGTCGG
>NZ_JACFYJ010000081.1:0-38095 GCF_037126505.1 Paraburkholderia bengalensis | reverse complement strand
CCCCGGCAACGCCCGCGCCGCGTAGGCGCTATCGCGGATGCCCGCGCAAAGGGCAAACACACACCGGCAACGCCCGCGCCGCGAAGGCGCTATCGCGGAGGCCAGCGCAAAGGGCAAACACACACCGGCAACGCCCGCGCGAACACTTCACCCCACGCCAAGCCACTCCCGCATCACGTCGGATCGCGCGTGGAACGCTTCAGGCGAACCATCGAAGACGACTTCGCCATGCCCCATCACCGCGATGCGGCTCGCGATCCGCGCGGCGATCACGAGCCGCTGTTCGATCAGCAGCATCGCCACGCCGCGATCGCGCAGCAACTGCAGCGCCGCCGCGAGTTGCGCGACGACCTGGCCGGCAAGACCTTCCGTCGGCTCGTCGATCACGACGAGATCCGGATCGCCTAGCAGCGCGCGCGCAATCGCAAGCATCTGCTGTTCGCCGCCCGACAACACGCCCGCCTTCGTGCGCGCCCGCTCGCGCAATACCGGGAAAAGCGCGTGCGCGTCGTCGAGCGTGAAGCGCGCAGTACGCGTCCTGCCCCGCGCTTTGCCTCGCGGTCCGATGCCGAGCTGCAGATTCTCGCGCACGCTCAGCGTCGGAAACACGTCGCGCTGTTCAGGCACATAGCCGATGCCGAGCCGCGCTATCTCGAACGCGCGCCGCTCGTCGAGCGATAGGCCCGCGAAGCGGATCACGCCTTCCGAACGCACGAAGCCCATGATCGCCCGCGCGAGCGTCGAGCGCCCCGAGCCGTTGCGGCCAGCAAGCGCAACGGCCTCGCCCGCGTCGATGCTCAGGTTCACGCCATGCAACACCTGGCTTGCGCCGTACCACGCGCGCAGATCGCGGATTTCCAGCAACGTGCTCATCGCGTGGTGCCTCGCGTCGCGCCGTCCGTATCGTCGAGGTGGCCTCCGAGATTGCCTGTGAGGTCGCCTCCGAGGTCGCCTAGATATGCGGCCCGCACGACGGGATCGGCGCGGATCGCCTCCGGCGTCCCCGTCGCGATCACTTCGCCTCGCACGAGCACGCTGACGCGATCCGCGAGACCGAACACGACATCCATGTCGTGCTCGACCATCAACAGCGTGCGGCCCGCCGTCGCCGCGCGGATCAGTTCGACGGCGTGCGCTGCTTCGGCGCGGTTCATCCCCGCCGTGGGCTCGTCGAGCAGCAGCGTGTGCGCGCCGCTCGCCAGCGCCAGCCCGAGATCGAGCGCCCGCTGCTCCGCGTAGCTCAACGTGCCCGCGATCGCGTCGCGTCGCGCGCGAAGACCCACGGCATCTAGCACCTGCTCGGCGTGTTCATCGGCTGCGCGCGCGTTCGTGAAACGCTGCCACCAGCGCATGCGGTCGCGATTCGCGATCTGCGCGGCGCAGCGCAGGTTGTCGAAAACGCTCAGTTTCGCGAAGCAGCTCGTGGTCTGGAAACTGCGCGCGAGTCCGCGCCGGCAAATGGCAGCGGGCACAAGACGCGTGATGTCGGCGCCATACAGCTCGATGCGGCCCGCGCTCGGACGCGCCGCGCCCGCAATCAGGTTGAAGAGCGTCGACTTGCCGGCACCGTTCGGTCCGATCAGCGCGTGTCGTTCGTGCGGCTCGATGGAGAGATCGACGCCGCGCAATATGCGCGTCGCGCCGAAGCGCTTGTCGAGCCGGTGCACGGCGATAGCGGGAATCATCGGCGCGCTCCCGCGCTTTTGTCTGCGCTTTTGCCCGCGACGCTCTTGTCCGTGCTCTTGTCCGCGACGCGCCCGTCTGTGCTCTTGTTCGTGCTCTTGTTCGTGCTCTTGTTCGTGCTCTTGTCTGTACTCTCGTCTGCACTCTTGTCCGTGACGCTCTTGTCTGCGCTCTCGTCTGCACTCTTGTCCGTGACGCTCTTGTCCGCGCTCTCGTCTGCACTCTTGTCCGTGACGCTCTTGTCCGCGCTCTTGTCCGAGACGCTCTTGTGTGTGCTCTTGCCCGTGCTCTCATCTACGCTCTCGCCCGCGCTCTGGCCCACGCTCTTGTCCGCGCTTTTATCCAAAGCCCTGCGCCTGTCGATCCGCGCTGCCGCGCGCACCGACAGCCAGCCCACAGCCGCAAGCGCCAGCACGGCCGCCGCGAGCGAAGCGCCACCCGACATCGCCATGATTCGCGCGCGTTCCTCCGTGCCGAAGCGCTGCGCGTACGCCCATTGCATGCACAGCACGGCCACGAGCGACCACGCACATGCGCCGGCCGTGCGCGCGGCAAGGGACGGCAACGAGGCGCGCCAGCCGTTGCGCGCACAACGCGCCGTCTGACGCTGCAGAAATCCTGCGATGCCATCGGGCGCGCTCACCACGACGACCACGAAGAACAGTCCGAGATACCACAGCCACGCATGCGTGACGCTCGCGACGACCACACTGAAAAACGTCAGCACGACGGCGCCCACGACGGGCCCGAAAAACACCCCGCTTCCGCCGATCACGGTCGCGATCAGCACGGAGCCCGAACGCAGCATGCCGACGCTTTCCGTCGACACCAGTTCGACGTTGATTAGCCCGAGCGTGCCCGCGATCCCCGCGAAGAACGACGACCACACGACGATCTCGTAGCGCACGCGGCGCGGAAAACAGCCGATCGCGGCCGCCCGCGCCGGGTTGTCGCGCACTGCGTGCGCAAGCCGCATGAACGGCGTACGCCACAGCGCTTGCATCGCGAGCACGGCGAGCACGCACCACAGTGCGATCAGCGCGTACGCTTCGCGCGCGGGGCCGAACGTCAGGCCCGGCAGCGCGAAGCCCGCCGTGCGGTCGATCGCGACGCCCGCCTCGCCGCCGAACCAGTCCGGCAACGTCCACGCCGCTGCTGCAACGAGTTCGCCGATACCGAGCGTGATCATCGCGAACGCGGTGCCCGCGCGGCGCGTCGCGACGAGGCCGTACAGCGCGCCGAACAGCGCGCCGCCGACGCCGCCCACCAGCGGCAGCAGCGGCAGCGGCATGCCGACGCGGTTGAACAGATGCGCGGCGATCAATGCCCCGATCCCCGACGACGCCGCGTGACCGAACGACAGCAGGCCCACGCCGCCGAGCAGCAGGTTGTACGAAAGCGCGAACACGATCATCGCGGCTGTCTGCGCGAGCCATGCGACGAGCCAGCTCTGGTTCGACAGACAAGGCGGCGCGACGAGCAGCAAGGCAAGCGCGATCCACGGCAGCGCCGCGCGCCAGCGCGACGGCCGTGAAGAGTCAGGCGACGCGTGAGCCGGGTTATGCATCGTCGTCGCGTTGTCCGAAGAGGCCGCGCGAGCGCACCGCAAGCATCGCGACCAGCAGCACGTATGGCACGAGCGGCGCGAGTTGCGCGAGCGTCAGCGCGCTCCACGCGGGTGGCAGCGCGCGCTCAATGTCGCCCGTCGATGAGTCCATCAACGCGCTCGCCAGGTCGCCAAGCGAGATATCGGTGGAAACGGCGAACGTCTGCAGGCAGCCGATCACGAGCGAAGCCGCGAGCGCGCCGCCCAGCGACCCCAGCCCGCCGATGACGACCACCACGAACACGATCGAGCCGACGGCGTCCGCCATCGCCGGCTCGACGACGAACAGCGGCGCGCCGATCACGCCCGCGAGCGCGGCGAGCGCCGTGCCTGCCGCGAACACGCACGTGAATACGCGCGGCACGTCGTGGCCGAGCGCTTCGACGGCTTGCGGATGCGTGAGCGCCGCACGCACGACGAGTCCCGCTTTCGACACGCGCAGGACGGCATACAGCATCGCGAGCATCGCGATGGCCACGGCCATCATGAACGCGCGATAGCGTGAAAACGCGAGGCCGTACACATCGATCAGCGAGCCGTCGAGCGCGCGCGGCACCGGGGCGCTCAACGGCTGCAAGCCCCACACTAGCTTGACGCCTTCGGCGATCAGATAGGCCGCACCGAAGGTCAGCAGCAGCTCGGCGAGATGGCCGTGCGGCCGCACGCGCCGCAGCAGCCAGCGCTCGAGCGCGGCGCCCATCAGTCCGACGACCAACGGCGCGACGATGAGCGCCCACCAGAAGCCCGCGCGCGCCGCGACCGAAAAGCCGACATAGGCGCCCAGCATGTAGAAGCTCGCGTGCGCGAAGTTCAGCACGCCGAGCATGCTGAAAATCAGCGTCAGCCCGGCCGACAGCATGAACAGCAGCAATCCGTAGCTGACGCCGTTCAGCGCATCGATGACGAACGACTGCACGCGTCAGTCCGCCTGCGGCTCGCGCACGATCAGCGGCTCGAGGGCCGTGCGCATCTTGTCGGGCAGCGGCACGGGCCGGCGCGTGTCGCGGTCAACGTAGACATGCACGAAATGACCTTGCGCGGCGGGCTCGGCCTCGCCCGCCCGGAACAGGCCCACTTCGTAGCGCACGCTCGATTTGCCGACGGCCATCACGCGCAGACCCGCATCGATACGATCCGGAAAGACCACGGGCGCGAAGTAGTTGCAATGCGTTTCGACGACCAGGCCGATGATCGTGCTGTGCTCGATGCTGAGCACACCCGTGCGGATCAGATACTCATTTACGACCGTGTCGAAGTAGCTGTAATAGACGACGTTGTTCACATGGCCGTAGACGTCGTTGTCCATCCAGCGCGTACCGATGGACAGGAAATGCAGATACGCGCTGCGCGGCACGGGTGTGGGTTTGTGCATGGCGTGTTCGGCTGGAAGGAAGGGCGGCGTTTACAGCGATTCCGTCAGCATGCGACGGTAGTCGTCGGCGCTGGCTTCGCGCGGATTCGTCTTGTGGCAATGATCGGCGAGCGCGCCCTTGATCACCTTGTCGAACACGCTTTCGTCGACGCCCATCTGCCTGAGGCCCGTCGGCAATCCGAGGCGCGCCGTCATGTCGTGCAGCGCCTGCGCCAGATCGGCGTTGTCGGGCAGATTCATCACGCGGCGCATGCGCGCGTAACGGCGATTCGCGACGACCGTTTCCGCGCTTTCATTGAAGCGCAGCACGGCGGGCAGCACGACGGCGTTGAGCGTGCCGTGATGCAGCGACGTGCGCCCGTTCACAGGCACGCCGCCGAGCGGATGCGACAGCGAATGCACGCAGCCCAGCCCTTTCTGGAACGCCATCGCGCCCTGCATCGACGCGCTCATCATGTTCAGGCGCGCGTCGCGGTTCTGGCCGTCGCGTGTCGCCAGCTCGATGTTCGCCCATGCGCGCTCCAGGCCGTCGAGCGCGATGCCGTCGGCGGGCGGATTGAACGACGGCGCGAGAAACGTTTCGATGCAATGCGCGATGGCGTCCATGCCCGTCGCGGCCGTCAGCATCGACGGCAAGCCGAGCGTGAGACCGGGATCGCAAATGGCCGCTTTCGGCAGCAGATGCCACGAGTGAAAGCCGACCTTGCGACCATCGTTCAGGATCACGATCGCACCGCGCGCGACTTCGCTGCCCGTGCCCGCCGTGGTCGGAATCGCGATCAGCGGCGCGGCGGCGCTCGTGATCCGGTTGCTCCCGCCTTCGATGGTCGCGTATTCCGTCATCGTGCCCGGATGCGTCGCCATGATCGCGACGCCCTTGGCCAGATCGATCGACGAGCCGCCGCCGATCGCCACCAGCCCGTCGCAGCCTTCATCGCGATAGCGCTGCGCGGCCGCCATCACCATCGCTTCCGTCGGATTCGACGGCGTGTCGTCGAAGATGGGCACGCCGGAAAGCTTCAACGCATCGATGGCCTGCTGCGCCACGCCGGCCGCCAGCACGCCCTTGTCGGTCACCACGAGCGGCCGCCGGATGCCCGCGCGTTCGCATTCGGCGGGCAACTGCGCAAGCGCGTCGTAGCCGAGATGAATGTGCGTCAGATAGTAGATGTAGGCCATATCGATGCGTCTCCTTGGTGGGCTGCGGTTTCTGCATTTGTTATGGAGCGGCGAGCGCCTGGGCTACGGAGCCCGCGGCGACGGGCATTGGCAAAACACGTGAGACCTCACGCGCTGCACAGTGCGCGCACGTCGGCGGCGAAGCGCTCGACTGTTTCGGGCTGCGTATCCCACGCGCACATCAGCCGGCAGCCGCCTGCGCCGATGAACTCGTAGAACTTCCAGCCGCGCGTGCGCATCGTCTTGGCGACGTGCGGCGGCAATTGCGCGAACACGGCGTTCGATTCCGTCGGGAACATGATGCTCACGCCGGGAATCCCGGCAAGGCGCGACTCCATCAGCTTCGCCATCGCGTTGGCGTGGCGGGCATTGCGCAGCCAGACGTCGTTGTCGAGCAGACCGAGCCACGGCGCGGAAATGAAGCGCATTTTCGACGCGAGCTGGCCCGCCTGCTTCAGCCGGTAGGCAAAGTCGTCGGCGAGCGCGCGATCGAAGAACACCACCACCTCGCCGACGGGCAAGCCGTTTTTCGTGCCGCCGAAGCACAGCACGTCGACACCCGCGCGCCACGTGATCTCCGAAGGATGGACGTCGAGCGCGGCGACGGCATTCGCAAAGCGCGCGCCGTCCATGTGCACCTTCAGATGACGGCGCTTCGCGATCGCCGCAATCGCGCGGATCTCCTCGACGCTGTAGACGGTGCCCACTTCCGTCGATTGCGTGAGCGTGACGACCTTGGGCTTTGGATAGTGGATGTCGGCACGGCGCGTGATGATGGCTTCGATGGCGTCGGGTGTGAGCTTGCCGCCGACGCCGGGCGCCGTCAGCAGCTTGGAGCCGTTCGAGAAGAACTCGGGGCCGCCGCATTCGTCCGTTTCGATGTGCGCCAGCTCGTGGCAGATCACGGAGTGGTACGACTGGCAGAGCGACGCCAGCGCCAGCGAGTTGGCCGCCGTACCGTTGAAGACAAAGAACACTTCGCAGTCGGTCTGGAACAGGTCGCGCAGGCGGTCGCAGACTTGCTGCGTCCACGAGTCGTCGCCGTAGGCCGGTTCGTGGCCGCTGTTGTTGGCGGCGATCAGCGCTTCGAGCGCCTCGGGACAGATGCCGGCGTAGTTGTCCGACGCGAAATGTTGCATGGCAGGCGGCGCGCCTGGCGACGGGCGCGCAAGGATGACTGGAAAGCGGTCATTTTAGTGCGCCGGATGCCGAATTTGTTTTTGGGCGCGCGGGGCGCAGCATCGTCACGGCGACGAGACCCGCCGCGCCCGCGAGCAATGTGAGCGCGGCCAGCCAGAGGGCGAGCGTGAACGAGCCCGTATGCGCGGCGATGGGCGCCGCGACGAGCGGCCCCGCGATCTGTCCCAGCCCGTATGCCGCCGTCGCGTAGCCCATCAGGCTCGCTGCGTCGTCGCCGTGCAGGCGGCGCGCCTCGCGCATTGCAAACAGCGTGATGGCCGTGAACGGCAGGCCGATCAGCGTGCTGCCGAGCGAAAAGCCGGTCGCCGTCGGCGACACGATGCCCGCGGCGATACCCAACGCCTGCAGCACGTAGCAGGCGGCCAGCAGCGTGCGGTTGTCCCAGTGCGAAGGCAGGCGCGCGCCCACCAGCGCGCCGGCCACCAGCGCGAGGCCGAGCATCGGCCAGAACAGATCGGGCCACGGCGAGCCCGCGGGCAGTGCGGCGCGCGCAATGACGGGCAGGAACGTCGCGGTGATGATGTAACCGAAGCCGGGCACGGCGTAGAGGACGATCAGCCAGAAAGCGTCCGCGCGATGCAGATGCGCGGGGTGATGCCGGTGTTCGGCTTGGCCATGTTCGGCTTGGCCATGTTCGGCTTGCGCCTGTTGGGCTTGCGAGTGCGCCGGCCGTTGCGGTGCCTGGCCCGCGTTCGCCGCGTTCGCATCAGTAGCCGATGCGCAGGCCGACGGTTCGAAGGTCCGCCACACCAGCACGGTCAGCACAGCCGACAGAAGCCCAAAACCGATCCAGCCCGCCGACGCGCCATAACCGCTCGCCGCGCTGACCAGCAAGCCCGTTCCGGCGATGCCGACACCCGGTCCGGTGTAGATCACGCCACCCCACTCGTTCGCCCGCAAATCGGCCAACCGCCGCAATCCCCATTGCGAGGCGAACACGAAGGTCCACGCACTGACGGCGCCCGCGACGAAGCGCACGGCGGCCCACACCCAGAACTGCTGCGTGACGCCCATGGCAAGCACGAGCAGCACCGTCAGCGCGAGGCCCGCCCTCACCATGCGCGCCGCGTCCACGCGCAGCGCCGCGCAGCCGATCGCGCCGACGAAGTAACCGGCGTAGTTCAGCGACGCGAGCCAGCCGCCTTGGCGGATGTCGAGCGCGCCGCCGTGAAGCATTAGCGGCAGCAGCGGCGTGAACGCGAAGCGTCCGACACCGAGCGCGACGGCCAGCGCCACCATGCAAGCAAGCGCCGTGCGGCGCGCGGCATGAGGCGAAACGTGAGACTGGACGGTGGGCGCGGCAAGATTATTCATTGGTGGGCGGGCGGCGGAGCGCGCCGTCAGTGGCGTGAGCGGTGCAGTGGTCTGCGCAGCGATGTGTTTCCTATGCCCGAATCGTAGCTTGACCGTTCGATCTCATAAAATGAATAATACTGATAGATTCAATCTTTCAGAGAGATCGATGGACCTTGCTGCCTTGACCATCTTTCGCGCTGTCGTGCGAGAAAACGGCGTGACCCGCGCCGCGGCGAAGCTCAACCGGGTGCAATCGAACGTAACGACGCGTATCAAGCAGCTCGAAGAGCAGCTGGGCGCCGAGCTTTTTATTCGCGACGGACGGCGGCTCGTGCTGACGCCCGCCGGCGAGACGCTCTTGCCGTACGCCGAACGCCTGCTCGCACTCGCCGACGAGGCGCGCCATGCAATCAGGGACGCCCGCCCGAGCGGCCGCCTGCGGCTCGGCACAATGGAAAGCGTGGCCGCGACCCGCCTGCCCGGGCTGCTGGCGGAATACCACCAGGCGTGGCCCGATGTCGCACTCGAACTGGAAACGGGCACAACAGGCAGGCTGATCGACAGGGTGCGCGAATTCGAGGTCGACGCCGCGCTGGTCGCGACGCCGTTCGACCCCGCATGGAACGGCGGCCTGTTCGATGCCATCCCTGTCTTCCGCGAGGAACTGGTGATGCTGACGCCGCGTGGCTATCGCCCCGTTCAGGAAGCAGGCGATGCCGGGCTTTCGACGCTGATCGCCTTCGAGGCGGGCTGCTCGTACCGGGTGCACATCGAGCAATGGTGCATGGAGCGCGGCATCCGGCCCGCGCGGGTGCTGGAGCTAGGCTCGTATCACGCGATCGTCGCGTGCGTGGCGGCGGGCGCGGGCGTGGCCGTCGCGCCGCGCTCGGTGCTGGCGCTGATGCCCCAATCGAACGATATCGCCGTGCATCCGCTCGACGGAATGGGCGGCATCGATACGCTGCTGGTCTGGCGGCGCGGCCATTTTTCGTCGGCGCTGAACGCGCTGCGCGACATGCTCGTCGCGAGCGGCAATGTACCGCAGGTGCCGGCGCAAGATCTGGCCGCCTGAATCCGCCGGCTCGAAAAAACAAAAGCCGCGAGTCTCATCGACCCGCGGCCTTTTTTGCGCGATGCGAACGCCGCGCGACTCAGCCGCTTAGAGCTGCGCCGCGACCCAGCCCTTCACGCCTGCCAATGCAGCGGGCAGATTGCCCGGCTCGGTTCCGCCCGCCTGCGCCATGTCGGGACGGCCGCCGCCCTTGCCGCCGACCTGCTGCGCAACGAAGTTCACCAGTTCGCCCGCCTTGACCTTCTTGCTCGCGTCGGCCGTGACGCCCGCGATCAGGCTGACCTTGTCGCCTTCGACGGACGCCAGCACGATGGCCGCGCTCTTGAGCTTGTCCTTGAGCTTGTCGACGGTTTCGCGCAGCGTCTTGACGTCCGCGCCTTCGAGCGTCGCCGCCAGCACCTGCACGCCGGATACGTCGATTGCCTGGCCGGCCAGTTCGTCGCCCTGGCTCGACGCGAGCTTCGACTTGAGCGCGCCCAGTTCTTTTTCCAGCGACTTCACCTGATCCTGCACCATCGCAATACGCTGCGTCAGCTCCGACGGCTGCGCCTTCAGCGCCGCCGCCGCCGCGTTGATACGCGCGTCGAGTTCCTGCACATAGCGCACGGCGTTGTCGCCCGTGATCGCCTCGACGCGGCGAATGCCCGCCGCGACGCCGCCTTCCATCACGATCTTGAACAAGCCGATATCGCCCGTACGGTGCACGTGCGTGCCGCCGCACAGTTCGCGCGAAAAGCCGAGATCGAGCACGCGCACTTCGTCGCCGTACTTTTCGCCGAAGAGCGCCATTGCGCCGCCCTTCACCGCCTCATCAAAAGGCATGACGCGCACGATGCCAGGCGCGTTCGCCAGCACTTCCGCGTTGACGATCGCTTCGACACGGCGGATTTCGTCGTCCGTCATGGGCGCGTTGTGCGCGAAGTCGAAGCGCGTCTTGTCGGCGTCGACGAGCGAGCCCTTCTGCTGGACGTGGCCGCCGAGCACCTCGCGCAGCGCCTTGTGCATCAGGTGCGTGGCCGAGTGGTTGCGGGCCGTGCGCGCGCGGCGGACGGCATCGATTTCCGCCTTCACGACGTCGCCGACCTTCAGCGTGCCCTGCTCCAGCGTACCGTGATGGCCGACGACATCCGCCTGTACCTTCAGCGTATCGACGACGGCAAAGCGCACGCTCGCGTTCGCCAGCACGCCCTGGTCGCCGACCTGGCCGCCCGATTCCGCGTAGAACGGCGTGTGATCGAGCACGACGACGGCCTGCTGGCCCTTCGTGACTTCGTTGACTGACGCGCCGTCGACATACAGCGCCGTGACCTTCGCGTCGTCGAAGACGATTTCTTCGTAGCCGTGGAACGTGGTCTTCGCGCCCGAGTATTCGAGGCCCTGCGCCATCTTGAACTTGCCGGCTGCGCGCGCCTGCTCGCGCTGACGGGCCATCGCTTCGTCGAACGCGGGTTCGTCGACCGTGACGCCGCGCTCGCGGCATACGTCCGCCGTCAGATCGAGCGGGAAGCCGTAGGTGTCGTGCAGCTTGAACGCGACTTCGCCGTCGAGCGTCTTGCCGCCCTTCGCGTCCAGATCGGCCAGCGCGGACTCGAGGATCGACATGCCGTGCTCGATGGTCTCGAAGAAGCGTTCTTCTTCCTGACGCAGAACGTCGGTGACGCGTTGCTCGGCGTCCTTCAGTTCCGGATATGCGCCGCCCATCTGCGCGACGAGGTCCGCGACCAGCTTGTGGAAGAACGAACCCTTGCGACCGAGCTTGTAGCCGTGACGGATGGCGCGGCGCACGATACGGCGCAGCACGTAGCCGCGGCCTTCATTGCCGGGAATCACACCGTCGACGATCAGGAACGAGCACGCGCGAATGTGATCGGCGATCACCTTCAGCGAGTTGTTCGACAGATCTTCGACGCCCGTCTCGCGGCCAGCCGCCTTGATCAGCGCCTGGAACAGGTCGATTTCATAGTTGCTGTGCACATGCTGCAGCACGGCTGCGATCCGCTCGAGGCCCATGCCCGTGTCCACGCACTGCTTGGGCAGCGGAGTCATGTTGCCCTGGGCGTCGCGGTTGAACTGCATGAACACGAGGTTCCAGATTTCGATGTAGCGATCACCGTCTTCTTCAGGCGATCCTGGCGGGCCGCCCCACACGTCCGGGCCATGGTCGTAGAAGATTTCGGAGCACGGGCCGCACGGGCCGGTATCGGCCATCTGCCAGAAGTTGTCCGACGCGTAGCGCGCGCCCTTGTTGTCGCCAATGCGGATGATGCGCTCGGTCGGCACGCCGACTTCTTTCGCCCAGATGTCGTAGGCTTCGTCGTCTTCCTGATAGACGGTGACCCAAAGCTTTTCCTTCGGCAACTGGTAGACGCCCGTCAGCAGCTCCCACGCGTAGTGAATCGCGTCGCGCTTGAAATAGTCGCCGAACGAGAAATTGCCGAGCATTTCGAAGAACGTGTGGTGACGCGCCGTGTAGCCGACGTTCTCCAGATCGTTGTGCTTGCCGCCCGCGCGCACGCTGCGCTGCGCCGTCGTGGCCCGCGAGTACGGACGCGATTCGGCGCCGAGAAACACATCTTTGAACTGCACCATGCCCGAATTGGTGAAGAGCAGCGTCGGGTCGTTGCCGGGCACGAGGCTCGACGAGCGGACGATCGTATGGCCCTTCGATTCGAAGAACTTGAGGAATTTCTCGCGGATTTCGGCGGCTTTCATAGCGTGCTTTGGGGACGGTCCTGACTTGAGCCGACGGCTGCGGAACGCTTACCGGCCGTCGCAATGGATTGTTTCCTGAACGGTCGATTATACGGGATCGGCGCGCCCACGCGGCGCCGCGGCGTGGCTCGCGCGCGGCGTTGGCCATTCGGCCAGCTTTTATCGAAAAACGGCCCGATGCGTCATTTGTCCTATGCCGTCAGGCCGGGTGGGCCGCGCGCGGCCGATCGCTTAAGATGCATCACATCGTTGAAACGGGCACCCGCGTGCCTCATTACATGGGAGACGTAGACAGAACATGGGCGCACTCAGTCATATTCGCGTGCTGGACCTGACCCGCGTACTGGCCGGTCCGTGGTGCGCGCAAACGCTCGCCGATTTCGGTGCCGACGTGATCAAGGTCGAACGGCCGGGCGCCGGCGACGACACGCGCCATTGGGGGCCGCCGTACCTGAAGACGCCCGAAGGCGAGGACACGCGCGAAGCCGCCTATTACCTCGCGGCGAATCGCAACAAGCGCTCGGTCACCGTCGATATCGCCACACCGGAGGGGCAGGCCATCGTCCGCGAGCTGGCGGCGCAAAGCGATGTGGTGCTGGAGAACTACAAGGTCGGCCAGTTGCAGAAGTATGGGCTCGACTACGCGTCGCTGAAGGCCGTGAAGCCGGACATCATCTACTGCTCGGTGACAGGCTTCGGCCAGACGGGGCCGTATGCGCAGCGCGCGGGCTACGACTTCATCGTGCAGGGCATCGGCGGCTTCATGAGCATCACGGGCGAGCGCGACAGCCTGCCGGGCGGCGGCCCGCAGAAGGCGGGTGTCGCGATCGCGGACCTGATGACGGGCATGTACTCCACGGTGGCCGTGCTCACGGCGCTCGCGCATCGCGAGCGAACGGGCGAAGGCCAGTACATCGACATGGCACTGCTGGACGTGCAGGTCGCGATGCTCGCCAACATGAACTCGAATTTCCTCGCAAGCGGCAAGCCGCCTGCGCGCTGGGGCAACGCGCACGCGAACATCGTCCCGTATCAGACCTTCCAGACGAGCGACAGCTGGATCATCGTCGCGGTGGGCAACGACGGACAGTTCCGCAAGTTCGTCGAAGCCGGCCAGCGCGCGGAACTGGCCGACGACGACCGCTTCGCGACCAATCCCGAGCGCGTGCGCAATCGCGAGATTCTCGTGCCGATACTCGCCGACATGGTCCGCACGCGCAGCAAGCACGAGTGGATTGACGCGCTGGAGGCGGCGGGCGTGCCCTGCGGCCCGATCAACGATCTGGAAGAGGTGTTCGAGAACGAGCAGGTCATCGCGCGCGGCATGCAGCTGGAGCTGCCGCATCCGACAGCCGGCTCGGTGAAACTGGTGCGCAACCCGATCCGGATGAGCGCGACGCCGCCCGAAGCGCAGGCCCATCCGCCCACGCTCGGCGAACACACGGAAACCGTCTTGCGCGACGTGCTCGGATATGACGACGAGCGGATCGACGCGCTGCGCGGACGGTCGGTGATCTGACGGGTCAGGGGGAACGTTGAGAGAACGTCGAAGAAACGTTGGGAGAAACGGGTTGGGGGAAACGGTCCGCGCCGCGGCTCACGCCAGCGAAGCCAGCCAGCGCTGCCCTTCGTCCCAGTCGTCGAGACCGCTGTCCGCGTTGATATGGCCGCGCGGACCGATGTTCTCCCAGCGGCTGCCCCATGCGCGCGCGCAAGCCTGCGAAAACGGCACGCCGCCATACGGATCATCGGTGCTCGCGACGACGATCGACGGGAACGGCAGCGGCCGCATCGGCACGTCGTCGAAGCCGGCCGCGTCGGCGGGAAAGCCGGCGCCTGCGGGATCGGGCACCGCGACGAGCAAAGCGCCTGCTACTTTCGCGAGCGTGTAGTGCGAGGCATGGCGCGCCGCCCAGAACGCCACGGTCAGGCAGCCGAGGCTGTGCGCGGCGAGCAGCACAGGCGTGCGCGCGGCGGCGATCGACGCATCGAGCGTCGCGCACCATTCGCCGCAATCGGGATGATCCCAGTCGCGCATCGGCGCGCGCGAAAAGCCGGGATACCGCGCTTCCCAGCGGGTCTGCCAATGCCCAACGCCAGAGTTCATATAACCCGGCAACACGATTACGCTCTGCTGCTCCAACGCCATTCGCTTCCCCTTTATTCGTCTGATTTCCGAAAGGACAACGACGCTATTGAATCACACGACCCACGCCCGCGCCGCGCGGGTCCGCGGCGGGTTGCGGGGTCGTGCCGTCGATGCGGATCATCTGCACGTCACCATTGAATTTCTGACCCTCGAGCGTGTAGCCGCGCGCTTTCAGCTGTTCGGCGAGTTCGCCGTCGATGGGGTGATACGGCTCCCAGTAGATCGTCTTCTGCGGCAGCAGCTGATGGTGAAAGCGCATCGCGGCGAGCGCGTCGGCGGGCGGCATGTTGAAGTCGTAAAGGTTCGTCATCACCTGGAAGATCGACGTGAAAATGCGCGAGCCGCCCGGTGTGCCGATCACGAGCGACACCTTGCCGTCCTTCGTCAGGATGGTGGGCGTCATCGACGACAGCGGCCGGCGGCCGGGCGCGACCGTGTTGACATCGCCGCTCGTCACGCCGAACTGGTTCGGTACGCCCGCCTTCGTTTCGAAATCGTCCATTTCGTCGTTCAACACGAAGCCTGCGCCGTCGACAACCACGCCCGAGCCGAACGGCCCGTTCAGCGTGTACGTGTTCGACACGGCGTTGCCCCATTTGTCGACCACGGAAAAATGCGTCGTCTGCGCCTTCTCCGGCATCGCGTCGCCGAGCCCCGGCTTCACGGGCGCGCCGCCCGGCACTTCGTCGGGCGTGATGTCCTCGACCCGCTTCGCGAGGTACGCATCGTCGATCAGCTTGTCGACGGGCACGCGGAACGAATCAGGGTCGCCCATGTACTGCTGGCGGTCGGCGAACACGCGATCCTCGATCTGCGCGACCAGGTGGACGTACGGCTCGGAATTGAGCGCGACCCCGTCGAATTGCGGCTTCAGATCGGCCTTCATCTTCAGCAGCTGGATCAGCCCGACGCCGCCCGAACTCGGCGGCGGCGCGGTGACGATCTGATAGCCGTTCCAGCTGGCCGTCACGGGCTGACGCCAGACGGCCTTGTACTGCAAGAGATCGGACTTCGTGATCAGGCCGTGACCGTACATCTGGCGCGCGATCAGCTCGGCCGTCTGCCCTTCGTAGAACTCGCGGCCGCCGTCGTCGGCAATTCGCGACAGGGTCTGCGCGAGTTCCGGCTGACGGAACACGCTGCCCGCTTTCAGGTTCGAGAAGTACGCATCGAAATTGGTCTTGCCGCCAAAACCCTGCGACGCGCCTTCGCGGCGCTTTTGCAGCCATGCCTCGACCGTGAAGCCATCTGTCGCGTATTTGATCGCGGGCGCGAGCACCTGCTTCCACTTGAGCTTGCCGAAGCGCTTTTGCGCCTCCCACATGCCGTCGACCGTGCCCGGCACGGCCACTGCGCGGTGGCCCACAAGGCTCATGCCTTTGATCACATTGCCCTTGTCGTCGAGATACATGTCGCGCGTCGCGCTTTGCGGCGCTTTCTCGCGATAGTCGAGAAAGTACGGCTTGCCGTCGACGTACAGCGTCATGAACCCGCCCCCGCCGATGTTGCCGGCGTCCGGGTAGGTCACGGCGAGCGTGAACGCGATCGCGACGGCGGCGTCGACGGCATTGCCGCCCGCTGCGAAGATCTGCTGCGCGGCGTCGGCGGCGTAGCGGTCGGGCACCGCGACGGCCGATGCGTCGAGCACCGGTTTTGGCTGCGAAGTTTTCGCATCGACGGCAGGCGACGCGACGAAGCTCGCGAGCAGCACGCCCGTGAGCGCAAGCGTGGTGGCAAAACGCGCAAGCCGGCCTGAAACGCCGGCGGCGACATCTGAACCGGCATGGGCGCCTGCATGAGTGTCGACATGCAAGTCGGCGCCAGAATGCGCGCGAGTCGCGCGCGACATCGGAAGGGACATCCGAGAAACTCCGGGATCTTGGACCTGCCCGCGCGTGGACGGCGGCGATGGCCGGTTCGCGGCAAGGACAGATCGCGTGGAACGGCGGGATCGGGCGGCTGCAGCGCCCGCGAGAGGCGCGCCCGAGCCCACGACAGCATAACGGAAACGCAGTGGCGTCTGAAAAACGCCGGCATGGGCCATGAGCGCCCGGCGGCTCGCACGAAAACGACCCCGCCTGCCGGAGAAGCTCGCGCAACAGCCCGCGTCAGATTCAATCGAGGCGCCGCGGGACGCGCCCGGCGTCGGCCGAAACGCACGCGGACGCAGTCGATCGCCCCGATTGCCCAGAAACGGCGCGCGACGCATGCTAAGCGCCAACACCCGCCTGCGCCAACGCGATTTACCTCCTGTTACAGCGCCTTTCGCGCCACGCGGGCACGCCCGTCCGACGCAACCCGCGCCGCAAGCCGCGCCAGCGCTCGCTGCATCGCGCGAGCCTAAAGACTGTCGCGGAATGTGTCGTCAGGTAGAATTGACAGACTAACGGACGCATATAGTGTCCAGGACCGACTTTCTCCTTCTCGCATGAACAACGATCGCAAAGACGCCGAGCGCAACGACGCGCCCGTTTCCAACTTCATCCGCAACATCATCGAAGACGACAACCGCTCCGGGAAGTGGGGCCAGCGGGTGGAAACACGCTTCCCGCCTGAGCCGAACGGCTATCTGCACATCGGCCATGCGAAGAGCGTCTGCCTGAACTTCGGCATTGCGCAAAGCTACGGCGGCGTCTGCCATCTGCGCTTTGACGACACGAACCCGGAAAAGGAAAGCTTCGAGTACGTCGACTCGATCGTCGACGCGGTGAAGTGGCTGGGCTTCGACTGGAACGTCGACAACAAGGAGCACCTGTACTTCGCGAGCGACTACTACGACAAGCTCTATGAGTTCGCCGAGCTGCTGATCACGCGCGGCAAGGCGTATGTCGACAGCCAGACGGCGGAGGAAATCCGCGCGAACCGCGGCTCGGCGACGGAAGTCGGCACGCCGTCGCCGTTCCGCGAGCGCAGCGTCGAAGAAAACCTGGACCTGTTCCGCCGCATGAAGGCGGGCGAGTTCAAGGAAGGCGAGCACGTGCTGCGCGCGAAGATCGACATGTCGTCGCCGAACTTCAACATGCGCGACCCCGTCATCTACCGCATCCGCTTCGCTCACCACTACCGGACGGGCGACAAGTGGTGCGTGTATCCGATGTACGACTACACGCACTGCATCTCGGACGCGCTGGAAAACATCACGCATTCGCTGTGCACGCTCGAGTTCGAAGATCACCGCCCGCTCTACGACTGGATTCTCGACGAACTCGCCGAAGCCGGCATCTTCACGCGCCCGCTGCCGCAACAGATCGAGTTTTCGCGTCTGAACCTGACGTACGCCATCACCAGCAAGCGCAAACTGCTGCAACTCGTGACGGAAGGCCATGTGGACGGCTGGGACGATCCGCGCATGCCGACCATCGTCGGCGTGCGCCGGCGCGGCTTCACGCCCGACAGCATCAGGCTGTTCTGCGAGCGCATCGGCATCACGAAGGTCGATTCGTGGATCGACATGAGCGTGTTCGAAGGCGCGCTGCGCGACGACCTCGACGACAAGGCGCCGCGCGCGACCTGCGTGCTCGACCCGCTGAAGCTCGTCATCGACAACTACCCGGAAGGCCAGACGGAAGCATGCAGCGCGCCCGTTCATCCGCATCACCCGGATCGCGGCCTGCGCACGTTCCCGTTCTCGCGCGAGTTGTGGATCGAGCGCGAAGACTTCATGGAAGCCGCGCCGAAGGGCTATTTCCGCCTGTTCCCAGGCAACAAGGTGCGGCTGAAGTACGGCTATGTGGTCGAATGCACGGGCTTCGACAAGGACGAAAACGGCAAGATCACGGCCGTGCACTGCAACTACTTCGCGGACAGCCGCTCGGGCACGGAAGGCGCGAATAACTACAAGGTGAAGGGCACGATCCACTGGATCAGCGCGACGCAGGCCGTGCCCGTCGAGGTGCGCCTGTACGATCGACTGTTCAAGGAAGCCCAGCCCGACGCGGGCGGCCGCGATTTCCTCGAAGCGCTCAATCCCGATTCGAAGCGCATCGTGCAGGCGTACGTCGAGCCGGGTCTGCGCGACATCGAGCCGGAACAGCGCTATCAGTTCGAGCGTCACGGCTACTTCGTCGCCGACCGTTACGACACGAAACCGGGCAAACCCGTATTCAACCGGATCGTCAGTCTGCGCGACAGTTGGGGCAAGCCGGCGTAAGCTGATTGTTTGCTTGCGCGATGTGCGCCTGCGTGGCGCGCGTGTGCAGGCCGGTCCGCCACGCGCAGCAGCGCAACACAAAGCAACATCGAAGCCGGGACGAAGCAGCCGGGGATGATTGCCGCCGGCCAGGGGGAACAATGAAGGTTGCAATCAGAAGAATGCGAGCGGCACTCGCAGCCGCCGCAGCGCTCGCGCCGCTCGCCATGTCCGCGCATGCGGCCGAGCTCACGGGCACGCTCAAGAAAATCCACGACGACGGCGTGATCGTGCTCGGCGTGCGCGAAGCGTCGATTCCGTTCTCGTACTCGAACGGCGACCGCACGATCGGTTATTCGCAATCGATCGCACTTGCCATCGTCGACGACATCAAGAAAACGCTCGCGATGCCCAACCTGAAGGTGCGCGAGGTGGCCATCACATCGGCGAACCGCTTTCCGATGCTGGTCAACAACCAGATCGACCTGGAGTGCGGGTCGACCACCCATACGCGCGAGCGCGAGAGCGTCGCGGCGTTTTCAAACAGTTTCTTCCAGTACGCGGTGCGGATGATCGCGCGCAAGAACGCGGGCATCACGGATTTCCCCGACCTCGCGGGCAAGACCGTGGTGACGACGGCGGGCACGTCGGACGAGCGGCTCGTGCGCCAGCTGAACAGCGAAAAGCAGCTGAACATGCGCATCGCGAGCGCGAAGGATCATTCCGACGCATTCGCCGCGGTGAAGGCAGACCGCGCGGTGGCTTTCGTGATGGACGAGCCGATTCTCTATGGCTTCCGTGCAACCGACCCGCGCCCCGACGACTTCATCGTGACGGGCACGCCGCTCGGCTACGAAACCTATGCGTGCATGTTCCGCAAAGGCGACGCGCCGTTCCGTGAGCTGGTGAACCGCGTGATCGCGAAGATGCAGACTTCAGGCGAGGCCGAGCGCCTCTACAACGTCTGGTTCACGCAGCCCATTCCGCCGCATGGAATCAACCTGAACTATCCGCTGTCGGCGGAAATGCGCGCGCTGTTCGCGCATCCGAACGACAAGGCGCTCGACTGATACACATGTGCGCCCGCCGCTACGTCGCGTCGAGCGTGACGTGCAGTTCGGCGAGAGACAAGGTGGTCTGAAAGAGCCGCGTGAGGCTGCGGCTCGCATAATGCTCGACTTCGTGCGGCGCCGCCCAGCGAAACGCATCCATCTCGGGAATCATCGTGCCGTCGGAGCGGCGCGGAAACATCGACGTGCACCTGCAGCGCGTGAGATCCAGTTCGTCGGCGAGCGCGCGCGCGGCGAACAGATGCAGATCCTTGTCCCGCCGATACACGAACAGCCCAAGATCTTTCAGGCGCTGCGCCGCGACGACGATCCCCGTTTCCTCTTCCATTTCACGCAGCGCCGTCAGATGGGGCGCTTCGCCCTCTTCGCCCTGCCCCTTCGGAATATCCCAGTGACTGGTTTCCGTCGCATGCGCGAGCAGCACCCGCCCGTCTGGATCGAGCAAGACGACGCCGCAAGAAACCGTGCGTGCGCTCAATGTTTCTTCTGCAACACCCAGCGGCCCTCGCCCTGACGGCAGAACTGCGGGTTCAGATTCATCGACTGGCCTTTCGCGCTCAGCACGACGTGCAGCGAACGGCAAGTGCGGTCACCCGTTTTCGACGTAGCGTCGGGTGTCAGTTGCGCTTCGATTCGCGTGCTGTTGCGCAGGCCTTCGTTGTTCCACGTTGTGGATTCGCCATCCTGCTTCTTGTCGAGCGCCTCGGAAGCGGCCGCCCTCAGCGAGTCGTTGTCGGCCTGCTTCATGTACGCCATGGGTGTGTCGTTCAGAAAGCTGAGATTGGCAGCGGACGCGCCGACGGCGCTTGCAAGCAGCAACGCGCCTGCACAAAGTTCAAACGCGGCTCGGATTCGCATCGACATGAATTTCTCCGGAAAGATCGGTTCGGGCAGGATCGGCGCGGGCGCTCGGCTACGCGATCTGGACCTCAAAAGGATAGCACGGCGATCCGGCGCGCAGGCTCGTTGGGCGGCTGCGTCGCCGGCTCGAACAGATCGCCTTGTAAGACGCTCGCGTCCGGGATGGTGCTTGCGCCGTCAGCGGCCCGTCGCCGGGCCGTTGGGGCTATTTTTAGGATACGTCTCATAGGCGGTGGGAGGCGCTGTCCCTAACATCAACCGAGTCGATTTCAACCGCCGATTCAAGCGCTTACGCGTGGCGACTCCCCGCTCATGGACCTCTCGCTCGCCTTGCAATTTTTCGCCGCGATGCTGTCGCTGATCTGCGTCATTCTGGTCGGCATCGTGATCCGTTTCGATCCCGCGCCGATGCCGACCATCGTGCGCATCCACGGCGTGCGCCGCAGCCGCTGGCCGTGCATGCTGACGCGTGCGGGGCTGATGTGCGTGCTCGCGTCGTTCGTCGTGCTGCTTGTCAGCTGCTATTTGCTGCTGACGATGTGAGCGTCCGCGTGTTGCTGGGGCGCTTCGGGGTGGTAGCCGTCCGTCAGTGTCTGCAGGAACGCCACCACGTCCTTGATCTCTGATTCATCCAGCGCGGGTTTGTCGCCCGGCTTGCGATCAAACGGCGGATCGGTTTTCAGATTCGTCCAATACTTCCTTGGCAAATCGTCGAATTTCTGCACTTTCCCCTTTACGACGGGATAGAATTTCTCAGGATTCGTATCCCGCTGCGCGTAGAAGCGGACCACTTCGTCGAGCGAGTGATAAATCCCGTTATGGAAAAACGTCCTGCGTAATGCCACGTTGCGCAACGAAGGCGTACGGAAAATTCCGCAATATTCATCGCGACCTTTCAGATCGGCGCGCTCCGGTCCACACGCACCCAGATCGTAGAAATGCGGATCACGGTTCACGGCCAACGAGCGATTGCGCGGCACGCCGATCGCGATCAGACCGAAATCGGTGAACGCAGGCGCCGAGCCGTCGCGTGCGCGCTGACTCAGGTGACAGCTCGCGCAGTTGCCCTTGGTTTCGTCGTTGAAAAGCTGCAGGCCGTGCAACTCGGCCTTCGTGAGCTGCGCCCTGCCGGCGAGGAACGCGTCGTATTTGCTCGAATACGGATAGAACAGCTCGGGCGACTCCTCGAATACTTCGAGCGCCTGCAGCACGGCCTTGAATGTTGCGTCGTCGCTGTCGAACACGTGCTCGCCGAAGGCATCGCGAAACTGGCTCGCGTACGGCGCGGCCCTGACGGCCGCCGCGACTCTGGCAGGACTGCTGCCCATTTCGAACGCGGACGTCAGCGGCATGCGCGCCTGATCGTGCGCGCTGTTCACGCGGCCGTCCCACATCAGGCCGCCCGTGGGGCCCACATCGACGCTTTCGTCGCCTTCGTCGTCGGAGTCGTGATAATGCTCGGTGAACGATGGCACCTTCTGCAGATATTTGATGTTCGGCGCGGCGCGCATGCCCTGCTGGCGCATGTCGCGACCGCCCAACTGGACAGACAACGCGTTCGGCGGTCCGAATGCATGTTGCGGGCTGTGGCACGACGCGCACGCAAGCTTTCCCGATCCTGACAGCGACGGATCGAAGAAAAGTTTGTTGCCGATAGCCGTCACCTTTCTGACGGATTCATATACCTGCGCACGCGTCTGGCCGCCGGCGGGACCCGCGGCGGCATCGGCCGACACCTTCTGCATCTGGACACCGCCCTCGCGGCTCGCGTCCGATGCATCGCTGGCTGCCGCGCGCGCGCTTTCGCGTTGCGGACTGCGCGCATCGCAGGCCGCGAGCAGCAGCGCTGCCGATACGCACAGCACGCCCAACCATCCCGCGCAATTCCTTCCGCTCCCAGACCCCGCCACATCGCGCCACATATCTCTTTCTTACCTGCTCATGTTGATCGACGCGCCGAGGGTATTTCACAGACATGTCGCTCAAATGACATAAACCAAACGACGCATCGCTCATCCCAAGCAAATCGACAATATCAAGTAAGAAATTAATGGTCCTGTCAAAAACGCTTGCCACACTCTCGCCGCCGGCCGTTCCCCTGCGGATCGCCGCCGGTCCCCAACGCGAGAGAGAAAATCATGAACAAGAAACTGATCTGCACGACGCCTTTGGCGATCGCCGCAGCGATCGGGCTGTACGCATGTGGCGGCAATGACAAAGCCACGCTGTCGTCCGTCAAGAACGTCGTGGTGATCTACGCCGAAAACCGCAGCTTCGACAACCTGTATGGAAACTTCCCCGGCGCGAACGGCCTGCAGAACGTGACGGCGGCGACCTCACGCCAGCTCGATCGCGACGGCTCCGTGCTGCCGACCCTGCCCCCCGTCTGGAAAGGCCTGACGCAGGCGGGCGTGACGCCCGTCATCACGCAGGCGATGACGGCCAACCTGCCGAACGCCCCGTTCGCCATCGATGATCCGAACGGCTTCAACACGTCGCTCAACCTGACGACGCGCGACCTCTATCACCGCTTCTACGAAAACCAGATGCAGATTCACGGCGGCAAGAACGACATGTTCGCCGCGTGGGCCGATTCGGGCGGTCTGGTGATGGGCCATTACACGGCGAACGCCGACAAGCTGCCGCTGTACAAGATCGCGCAGCAATACACACTCGCCGACAACTTCTTCATGGGCGCGTTCGGCGGCTCCTTCCTGAACCACCAGTGGCTGGTCTGCGCGTGCACGCCGTTCTATGCGAACGCGAACGCGAGCCCGGCGGCGGGGTCCGTGTCGGCCGTCAACGCCGACGGCGTGACGCTGACGCTGGCTCCGACGTCGGCGCCATCGGCGCTGACGGATATTCCGACCTTCAAGAACTCGGGCAACCTCACGCCCGACTTCTACGCCGTCAACACGATGCAGCCGCCGTATCAGCCGAGCGGCAACAAGCCCGCCTCGGGCGGCAATGCGAATCTCGCCGATCCCGCCAACCCGTCGACGCTGCCGCCCCAGACGAACCAGCATATCGGCGATCTGCTGAACAACGCGGGCGTGTCGTGGGCGTGGTACAGCGGCGCGTGGGGCACCGCGGTGAGCGCGGCGCAAAACAACACGGCCAACGTGATCTACGGTGCGAACCTGAGTTCGCCTAACTTCCAGCCGCATCATCAGCCGCTCAACTACTTTGCCGACCTCGCGCCGGGCACCGACAACCGCGCAAAGCACCTGCTCGACGGCGGTCTGAACGGTTCGGAGTTCATCAAGCAGATCGACGCCGGCGCGCTGCCGCAAGTCGCGTTCTACAAGCCGCAGGGCAACCTGAACGAGCACGCGGGCTACACCGACGTCGCGCAGGGCGACCAGCACATCGCCGATGTGATTTCGCATCTGCAGAAGAGCCCGCAGTGGGGCAACATGGTCGTGATCATCACGTACGACGAGAACGGCGGCTTCTGGGATCACGTCGCGCCGCCCAAGGGCGACCGCTGGGGTCCGGGCTCGCGGATTCCCGCCATCATCGTGTCGCCGTTCGCAAAGAAGGGCTTCGTCGATCATACGCAGTACGACACGACGTCGATCCTGCGCTTCATCACGCACCGCTTCAATCTGCCGACGCTGCCGGGCCTCGCGGCGCGCGATAGCGCGCTCGTCGCCAACGGCGGCCAGGCGATGGGCGATCTGACGAATGCGCTCGACCTCGACAAGTGATCGCGTCAACGCGCCAATGAACACGCAGGTGTGCCCGTAGACGGCAGCGGCGAAATACGGGCAGGCAACAGTCGCGCATTTATTCACGTTCGATGCGCAACGTTTATGGGCAGCTTCGGCTGCCCTTTTTTGTGAGCGTTCGATGCAGATATGGGGACGATGCGGCGCCCAGCTTTCGCAGACAGGCGTGATGGACGGGACAGGATGCTGCTGACGGCGGCTGCGGCCGGTGACAGCGCAGCGCAATGGATGGCCCCCCCCACGAGGAATCGAACCTCGATTTCAGGTTTAGAAGACCCGTGTTCTATCCGTTGAACTATGGGGAGGCGAAACCGGAATTTTAACCTGGCCGAGCGAGGCTTAAGTTGCCGGCTAGCAGTGCATTTGGCAGGTTCGTCAGACTCGGCAGATTTACGCGCTTCGGCCGACGCAGCGCCCGAAACGCTCAAGGAAAGCCCGCAAAGAAAAGGCCCGGCCGCAAAGCGCCGGGCCCGCGAGTATAACCGATCGTGCCCTGCAGTTACACCGGCTGCGGGTGCGTGATGAACCAGCCGAGAAACACCAGGCCCGCGATCACGCAATAGACGCCGAACGACGCAAGCCGGCCTCGTCCTTCGAAATAGCGCATCAGGAATCGCACGCTCAGATACGCGGCAATCGCGGTCAGCACGCCGCCGAGCAGCGCGTCGGCGAGCTGGCCGGGCGCGTGAAAGAGCTTCGGCAATTCGAGCACGCCCGCGGCGAAAATGATGGGGGTGCCGAGCAGGAACGAAAACTCGGCGGCCTTTTCGGCGGTGAGGCCCGCGCCGTTGCCCGCGATCATCGTCAGGCCGCTGCGCGAGAAGCCCGGGATCAGCGCACCCACCTGCGCGAGGCCGACAAAGAATGCCTGCTTGAACGTCAGCTTCTCCGGCGCGCGATGGGCGCGCGCCCGCTGCAGACGATCGCCGAGCCACAGCAGAATGCCGTTGACGATCAGCGCGATGGCGACGATGCGCAGATCGTGAAAGACGCGCTCAAGGCGCTTTTCGAGCAGGAGGCCCACCAGACCCGCTGGAATCGTCCCGATGATGAGCGCCCACATCATATGGCCATCGTCGTTGCGGCGGCCCGCCAGCGACGCGAAAAAGCCCCTTACGAGCGCGACCCAGCGCTCACGGAAGTACCACAGAAGCGCGAGCGCCGTACCCAGATGCAGCGCGACGAGAAACGGCAGCAGCTGCGGCGCGTGCTTGTCGATATGCATGCCGAACAGAGCAGGAATGAGCAGCGTGTGGCCAAGGCTGCTCACGGGAAACAGTTCCGTGACGCCTTGCAGCACGCTCAAAAAGATCAAAAACGACAGGCTCACGCGGTCGGTCCTTTTGAAAAGTGGGGAAGTTGAACAGCTTGCCGGAGCACGAGGTCCGGCATCTGAAGGCGCGTCGATTATGCAGGGCCGACCCGGACGCGCCAAGGACAAAAATTCGCTTTTGGCGGAATCTTGCGGCATTGCAGCAGATTCGAAAGCATGTTTACGCGGATGAAAGCAAAAAGGCCCGCCGGGAAGGCGGGCCTGCGTGCGGAGGCTGCGTGGACCGTCGGTACGCGCCGACGGCTCAACGTGGAATCTCGGCGCCCCGTGTCAGCGTGTAAATTTATAGAAGAAATAAATCGTACTGCCCGTAAACATGCCGAACAGTGCCACGCTCATTGCCATTGCGAGATCCATCGCCCCTCCTGAAAACCGAGTGATAGCATCCGGCCGCGACCGGTCTGGAAGCACATTATCGGTCGCGCTGACTGTGCGGTAACACCCGCAATTTCCCGGGAAGGGTTTCCCCGTAGCGCAAAGCGGAGCAAAATCGGCGTTCGCCGCGGCCGTCGCGCCATAATTGTGCAAGCCCGAGCGGCCACCCTCTTCTCAACCGCCTTCAATCGTCACTGCCATGCCTCAATTCCAGTCACAGGACATCATCGAGATCGCACACGGCGCTTCCTTGCTGCGCATCGCACCGCAGGCGGGCGGCCGCCTGCTGTCATGGGACATCGACGGCCAGTCGGTGATCTTCTGGCCCGAGCACGCGGACTGGAGCCAGCCGGCACGCGTGCGCGGCGGCAATCCGCTGCTGTTTCCGTTTCTCGGCCGTCATTTCGTCGACGGCCAGATCGGGCGCTGGAAGGACGAGCACGGCACCGTGCGCGAACTGCCGATGCACGGCTTCGCGCGCGACCTTCCGTTCGAGGCGAGCGTCGACGAAGCGGCACGCTCGGTCACCATGACGCTCACCGACAGCGACGCGACGCGCGCCGGCTATCCGTTCAGCTTCCGCTTCGAGGCGAAGTACACGCTCACCGACGCGCACACGCTCGACGTCGAATTGATCACGACCAACACGCGCGCGGCCGGCGGCGCGCCGCTGCCCTACTATGCGGGCCACCACTTCTACTTCGCGCTGCCGCACGCGCAGCGCGGCGAAACGGTACTCGAACTGCCGCGCACGGTGCGCCGCCATCAGTTGCCCGACGGCGCGATCACGCCGGGCGAGGCGGGCGAGCCGGATTACCGCCTCGACGATCCTCGCATCATGGACCGCTTCCATTGTCTCGATGGCGCGCCCGATCATCTCGTGCGCATGGTGGCGCTGGGGCTGAACCGCAGCATCACGATCGACCTGCAGCGGCCCGGCTCGGTGCCCTGGTTCGCCGTCACGACGTGGACAGAGAAACCAGAGTCGGACTTCTTCTGCGTCGAGCCGTGGCTGGGACTGCCCGACGCGATCCACAACGGCCAGGGCCTGCGCTGGCTGGAACCGGGCGATACGGAAACGGCGGCGCTGCGCATCGTCGTCGGTACGTTGCCCTGATCGCCGCGCTTCCTTCACGCGATGCGCGGCCTGCGCGTCGCGCTCCGACGGGACTCGAAAACGGGTGGCGCCTTGCAAAACCGTTAGAATCTGGCGTTTTGCATCTGCCGCGTGATCGGGATCGGCGCGCGGCGGCGTCTTGCGAGGTCCAATGTTGACAACAAGAATCAGACGGCTGGTCTGCCTGTCGATCACGGCAGCACTGGCCGCATGCGGCTCGGCTCCCGTGGGACCGGGCTACTATCGCGTCGAACGGGGCGACACGCTGTACAAGATCGCGCGCAGCAACCGCGCGTCGGTGCAGAGCATCGTGCGCTGGAACAACCTGTCGAACCCCGATTCGATCGAGGTCGGTCAAGTGCTGCGCGTCGCGCCGCCGCCGGGCATGGCGACGGCGAGCACGGGTGCGGCGCGCAGCGGCAGCAGCGCGGGCGCTTCGGCCGGTTCTTCGGCGAGTGCGTCGTCTTCACGCAGCGCGGCCGCCGATACGCCTTCGACGCCAGCTCAGTCGATTTCGCTGGTCTGGCCGGCAAGCGGCAATGTGATCCGCGGCTTCGACGGCAACAATTCGAAGGGCATCGATATCGCCAATGCCGCAGGCACGCCCGTGTTCGCGGCGGCGGGCGGCACCGTCGTATATGCGAGCAACGGCCTGCGCGGCTACGGCAATCTGCTCATCATCAAGCACAACGCCGACTACCTGACCGCGTACGCGCACAACCGCGCGCTGCTCGTGAAGGAAGGCGAAACGGTGCAGCAAGGCCAGAAGATCGCCGAAATGGGCGATTCCGACAACGATCGCGTGATGCTGCATTTCGAGCTGCGTTACGCGGGCCGTTCGATCGATCCGGCACGCTCGCTGCCGCCGCGCTGACGCGCGTCATCGGCGCCGGGCATCGCGCGGGTGGCGACGGCGGTGGCGACTGCGGGTACACAGCTGTGCTGCGATCGGGGGCGGCAACATTTGACGCTCGCGGCCCGACGCGCCCGGATCACGCAATTCGCGTGCGGGAACCCAACGGGCCGCGCGCGGCTCCATCATCGATGGCGGGGGGCACGGTCCGTGCCACGTCCGCCGACAGCGCGTCGACGCGCGCAACGATACAGAGAGGACAACTCGATGAAAAACGCCCTTGCGGCAGTCCGTGCGACGGCGGCCAGCCTCGCGATCGTCTCCCTCGCGGGCCTTGCAGGCTGCGCCAGTTCCGGCTCGACGACGCTCACTTATCTGCCTAACGGCGACACCGGCTTCGCGATCAACTGCAGCGGCAGCGACGCCAGCCAGAACTGGGGCGAATGCTACAAGCGCGCGGGCGACGCGTGCGGCGCGTACGGCTACGACGTGGTCTCGAAGGACGTCGACAACGGCGGCACGGCGGGCGGCTCGCTTGGCGGCGTGCTCGGCGCCAACGTGAAAAACCGGTCGATGGTGATCCGCTGCAAGCAATGACATCGGGCGCCGTTTGTCGTCTTATCTTTACGTCGCGCGGACAAAAAAAGGCCCGGCACGAGGCCGGGCTAACGGGGGTTCGGCGCATATCGGCAAAGGACCGGTTCACCATGCGCCGAAACGAAATCTAGCAACGCCCCCCATACCCACGCAATCGATTAATTGTGCAAATAGTGTGAGTCGGCGCACGGTTCGTGCGCAAAGCGGGCGGCTCAGCCGTCAATCTGGAAACCGAATCTACCTGTTTTTCGATTGCGATACTCTCCGGGTGCATTGATCCGTTGCTTCGAAACCCAATGCGGACGGGCGTCCTGCAGCATCGTAAAAACTGCGCGGCTAAATTGTTCGGCACTGCCATCTACTGCCCATTTGTGCATTTCAGACGGATGGCTGGCATCGATGAAATTGGTGCGCCAACGCACCTTTCGGACACGAATCCCGCGGCCGATTCGTCGGATCTAACAATGCACGGGCATCGCTTTTCTGCGTATCCGGCGTATTGAACGCGCGCACAGGGCGATGAATGGCGATGACCGGCCTGGCATCGGCTATGGTTTATAGTTACGCCCGCCCGTGCCGGCGCTTGCCGCCGTCGCGCCCCGTCACGCACCGCTGTCCATCGACGTCATGACCTCCCCCTACACCCCACAAAGCCCGCTCTACCAGAAACTGCTCGGCGAAACCGCGAAAATCGGCTGGTCGGAACTCGAGCGCTTCTTCGCACGCGGCATGCTGCTGCGCGTCGCGCGCGATCTCGACCTCGTGAGCGTCGCCGAGGCGATCGCCAGCGACGACACGACGCAAGTCTCGCAATGGCTGTCGGCGGGACTCGTCGAGCGCGTGCAGTCGAACACGGCTGCCGACTTCGCGGCACGCGACCCCGAGTTGTGGGCCGTCGTCGTGTCGCCGTGGGTTTGCGTGCAGGAGCGCGGTTGAGCCACCGCGCCGACCAGGCCGGCGGCGCCGCCGCGCCCGACGCGTCGTCTGCTTCGTCGTCTGCCTCGTCGTCTGCTTCGCTGTCAGGTTCGGCGGCGGCTCCGGCTTCCGACGCCGCCCCCACGCCCGCCGTGCCTGCCCGCTGGCATCGCCGCGTACTGACGCTCGCGTTTCCGATCGTCCTCGCGAACCTGACCCAGCCGATCCTCGGCGCCGTCGATACGGCCGTCGCCGGGCATCTGGACGGCGCGTCGTATCTTGGCGGCGTCGCGCTCGGCGGGCTGTTCTTCAACTTCGTGTTCTGGGGCTTCGGCTTTCTGCGCATGGGCACGACGGGGCTCGTCGCGCAGTCGTTCGGCGCAAACGATCAGGCGGGGCTGCGCATGAACATCGTGCGCGCGCTACTGCTCGCGTTCGCGATCGGTGCGATCGTGCTGGCGCTGCAGGCTCCCCTCATCGATTTCGCGGTGCGCGCGATCGGCGGCAGCGGCGATGTGCAGCGCCACGCGCGCGCCTACTGCCACGCGCGCATCTGGGCCGCGCCACTCGCGCTCGCCAACTACGTCGTGCTGGGCTGGCTGCTGGGGACGCAGCGCGTGCGCGTCGCGCTCGCGACGCAGGTGTTTATCAACACAGTCAACATCGTCGCCGTGCTGCTGTACGTGTATGCGTTCGATTGGGGCGTGGCGGGCATCGGCGCCGCGACGGCCACAGCCGACGCGCTGGGCTTCCTGTTCGGCACGGCGCTGCTGTGGCAGATGCGTCCGCGCGGCCTGCCTGCGCTTGACCGGTCCGCGCTATTCGAGCGCGCTGCCCTCAGGCGCATGGTGACGATCAACCGCGACATCTTCGTGCGCACGATGTGCCTGCTCGGCACGTTCGCGTGGTTCGCGCATCTCGGTGCGAAACAGGGCGACGCGACGCTCGCCGCGAACGCTTTGCTGCTGAATTTCCAGACCTTCATGGCGTATGGGCTCGACGGCTTCGCGCACGCGGCGGAAGCGCTCGTCGGCGCGGCGATCGGCGCGCGCAATCGCGATGCGTTCACGCAGGCCGTCAAGGTGACGATGTTCTGGTCGGCGCTGGGCGCGCTCGCGTTTACGCTCGTCTACTGGGTCGCCGGGGCGTGGATCATCGAGCGGCTCACGGACCAGCAGGCCGTGCGCGCCACGGCAGAAGCGTTCCTGCCCTGGACCGTGCTGTCGCCCGTCATTTCCGTGTGGGGGTTTCTGCTCGACGGCGTGTTTATCGGCGCGACGCGCACGCGCGATCTGATGACATCGATGGCCGTGTCGCTGGGCGTGTTTCTGGCGGCTTCCTGGGCGCTCGCCGGCACGCACGGCAATCACGGCCTGTGGGCCGCGCTGATGATCTTCATGGCCGCGCGCGGGCTCACGCTGGCGCGGCGGCTGCCGCGTCTCGCACGCGATGTCGGACCGGAGATAGGGACGCGCCGGGGTTGACCCGCTTTCGAGCTGCGCTTGAGGTGCGCGTGAGCCGCTTTTGAGCTGCGCTTGAGCCGCGTCTGATCGCGCAAAGGCTGCGTGCCGCCGCTTTCAGCTTTGCGACGCAGCGCGATCCGCGGCGATTATTTCGGCGCGGCAGCAGGGGCGTCGATCATCGACGGCGGACGGTCGTCGGTGGGCACGCCGTGGTAGTCGGCGGGATCTTTGGGCGGCGCGTGATGATGAATGGCGGGATCATCGGCACACGCCGACAGAGCCAATAGCGAACACAGCGATGTGCAGTACAGGAAGCGTTTCATGAACTTTTCGGCCAGGATGTGGGCAACGACGGGTGACGTCGGGGCCACGAGTCTAACCGCAAAGCGCGATGCGCGCCGCCGAACAGGATCGCGCTAACTTGCCGCCACTTGCCGCGGCCGTTGTCCTACTATGTACGCATGGTTGCCGTCGTCGAAGGAGGCCGTCATGGATGCTGAATCGATCGCAGGACTGGTGGGACTCGCCGTGGGTTTGCTGGTGCTCGTCGCGCTTTCCGTATTCGAGTCGCGCACGTATCGCCGCGAACATGACGGCGAAGGCATGATGCACCACTGGCTCTCCGAACATCACATGCTCGGCAAAATGCGCCGCAGACATTAAAGCCGACTCATAAGCCGACTGAAGCCAGACGCGCTGCACTTGCGGCGCGACCGTTCTGGCCGTCGCCATCCAGGCCCGCTCCCGCGCGTCAAGTGCGCGCGCGGGTGGCACTTGCCTTGTCGCATCGGCGCGCGACTTCAACGCGCACTTCTCTCCCCTTCCGTTGCGTCCCAATTGCCGCGCTACCGGGCATACCGCTTGCTGGTTCCAAGGTCACCGGGCGCGCATCCCGCGCGCCCGACAATCCGGCCGCCGACGCGCATCGGTCACGCCTTGACGCGCGCCAAGCGGTTTCCGTTTGTGGCCCGGCCATATAAGGAGAGATAACATGACCCTCGGAACCATTCTGCTGATCGTGCTAATCCTGCTCTTGATCGGCGCCTTGCCAAGCTGGCCGTACAGCCGCGAGTGGGGCTATCGCCCGACAGGGATCGTCGGCATAGTACTCGTCGTGGTGATCGTGTTGCTGCTGATGGGCCAGTTATGACGTTTCACGCGCTGATGCGGTTTCGGTTTCTGTCATGATTCGCCGAGATTGACGCGCAGCCATCGGAGCGGATAGAATCGCGGGCTCGCGTCGGAGCGTAGCGCAGCCTGGTAGCGCATCTGATTTGGGATCAGAGGGTCGTAGGTTCGAATCCTATCGCTCCGACCACCAACACAGCCGTACAGAAACCCGCGTCGCCTTTGGTGACGCGGGTTTTTGCATTCTTGCACACCCAAAACCGCGCACACCGACCGCGCGCACCCGTCCATCCGGACACTCATCCGCGATAAAACCAAACTCCCCTCGCCTGGTGCTGTCCATACTGTCGATTGGCACGACACCCACTCTGGAGACATCGCCATGAACCTGATCCTCTGGCGCCACGCCGAAGCCGAAGACGTCGCCGCAAGCGATCTCGCCCGCCAGTTGACCACGCGCGGCCGCAAGCAGGCGCAGGCGTCGGCCAAATGGCTGCGCGCGCGCCTTCCCGACGACGCCGTGATCCTCGCCAGCCCCGCCACACGCACCGTTCAGACGGCCGAATCGCTGACCGACCAGTACCGCGTGGTGCGCGAGATCGCGCCCGACGCGAGCGTCGCCGCCGTCCTCGCCGCGGCCGGCTGGCCAGAGGGGATCGCGCCGACCGTCGTGATCGTCGGGCATCAGCCGACGCTCGGCCACGTCGCCGCACATCTGCTCGCGGGCAGCAGCGCGAGCTGGCCGATCAAGAAATCGGCGATCTGGTGGATCGAAAGCCGTCTGCGCGGCAACGACGAACAGGCCGTCCTGCGCGCCGCAATCACGTCCGATCTGGTCTGAGCCGCGCCGCACGGCCCGCGTGCCGTCAATACAACGGGCAAAAGTTCAAACGCGCCGAAGGCGGCGCGAAAGCGTAGGGCTTACGACACGTCATCGAATCGTCATAGGGTTGCCACGTGAGCGTCACCCGCCGTTACTACATTGGCGTCGAAGCGAATTTCATCTTTTCGACCAGGAACGCCACATGCGAGAACTGCCGACGCCTACTCTGCCCTTCGCATCGATCCTCGAGCCGCGCCGCCGTCTGCCCCGCACGGAAGAAACGGTTACCGCCCAGCATCGTCTGCAAGTGTCGTGGGCGCGCACCGATGAGGAGCTTCGCGAAGCACAGCGCCTGCGTTACCGCGTCTTCGCCGAGGAAATGGGCGCGCGCCTGTCGGGCCCCGCGGGCCTCGACGTCGATTCGTTCGACGCTTACTGCGATCACCTGATCGTACGCGACCTCGACACCCTCAAAGTGGTCGGCACCTACCGCGTGCTGCCGCCGCATCAGGCAGCCCGCATCGGCCGCCTGTATGCCGAAGGCGAATTCGACGTGTCGCGCCTCACGCATCTGCGCTCCAAGATGGTCGAAGTGGGCCGCTCGTGCGTGCATCCCGACTATCGCAGCGGCTCGGTGATCATGTCGTTGTGGGCAGGCCTCGGCTCGTATATGCAGCACAACGGCTACGAGACGATGCTCGGCTGCGCGAGTGTCGCGATGGCCGACGGCGGCCACTACGCGGCGAACCTGTATGCATCGCTGCAAGACGACGCGCTCACGACGCCCGAGTACCACGCATTCCCGCACACGCCGCTGCCCGTCGACGAACTGCAGACGGGTGCGAAGGTCGCACCGCCGCCGCTCATCAAGGGTTATCTGCGTCTTGGCGCCAAGATTTGCGGCGCGCCGGCGTGGGACCCCGACTTCAATACGGCCGATTTCCTGACGCTGTTCCGCCTGTCGGAGATCAATGCGCGCTATGCGCGTCATTTCCTCGGCGACGCCTTGCCGCGATAAACAGCGTTTTCCGCCGCTTTCGCCGACATCCGCGTTGCGCATTTGCGGCGCGGATGTCGGTATGAAGGGGGCCTTTGCGCTCGCACGCCTGAGCTGATCGGCTGTTTGCTTCGCGGATGTCGCGAGTTGTAAGACGCATGCTCAACGCGTACGCCGCGTAGCAGCGTCATGAGCGATCAGTCGTCCGTATACACCACGCGATACGGCGTCCGGATCTTCTCCCACTCCGCGGCTTCCTGGATCAGGCTGTAGTCGGTCAGCGGATTGTTCGCCACCCACGAATTGGGCAGCCGCACCTCATAGCCGCCATTCGCTTCCGACACGTGAATGTCCGGCAAGCCCGCGTCGGCGCGGCGACGGCAAAAGAGCGCGGCGAGCCGCAAACAGAACAGCAGCTTCCATTCGAGATCGCGCGTTTGCGCGAGCTTGCCCAGCTTGCCCGCGTGACCGACGACGAGCGCCGCGAGGCGCGCCTGGTCCGTGCGCGAGAAGCCTGGCATGTCCGCGTTGCTCGCGATATACGCGGAATGCTTGTGGTACGCGCTGTGCGCGATGGACAGCCCAATCTCGTGCAGCGCGGCCGCCCAGCCGAGAAACATGCGGTTTTCTTCGCGCGTGTCGGCGTCGGCCTCGTCGAGCTGGTTGTAGAAGTGCACCGCCAGTTCGCCGATGCGGCTCGCCTGCGCGCGATCGACGCCGTAGCGCCGCATGAAACCTTCCACCGTGACGGTGCGCATGTCCTGATGCTGCGAGCGTCCGAGCAGGTCGTACAGCACGCCCAGCCGCAGCGCGCCGTCGGTGGTGTCGACATAGTCGACGCCGAGTTCGTCGAACACGGCGATCATGATCGACAGGCCGCCCGCGAGCACGGGCACGCGATCGGGTTTGAGCGCGATGAGCTTCAGCCGGTTGACGTTTTCCGCCTTGATCAGCGCGCGCTTCAGACGTTCGAGCCCGCCGCGCGAAATGCCGTGTGTGATGCCGGGATCATTGAAACCGTTCGCCTCGATGAGTTCCGCCAGCGCGCGCGCCGTGCCCGACGAGCCGATGCCCTGCTCCCAGCCCTCGGCCTTGTAGCCGGCGGAAATGATCTGGATTTCGCGCGAGGCCGCGAGTTCGGCCTGACGCATCGTGAAGTCGTCGACGTTGCCGGCCGGAAAAAACTGGCGGCTGTGGCTCACGCAGCCGATGTACAGGCTTTCCATGCGGATCGGCGTGTAGTGCGATCCGATGATGAACTCGGTCGAGCCGCCGCCGATATCGACGACGAGCCGCTTGCCCGCGCTGGCGGGCACGGAATGCGCGGCGCCTGCATAAATCAGGCGAGCCTCTTCGCGGCCCGCGATCACTTCGATCGGAAAGCCCAGTGAGGCTTCTGCTTCGCCGAGAAATTCTTCGGCATTCTTCGCGACGCGCAGCGTGTTGGTCGCGACGGCGCGCACGTGATCGGGATGGAAGTCTCGCAGACGCTCGCCGAAGCGCTTCAGCGCATCCCAGCCGCGCACCTGCGAGGCACGGTCAAGCATCTTTTCGCGCGACAGGCCCGCTCCAAGCCGCACCGGCTCGCGCAGCGCGTCGACCTGATAGATCTGGCTGCCTGCTTCGGTTTCTTCGACGCGGCCCACGATCAGACGGAAGCTGTTCGAGCCGAGATCGACGGCGGCAAGCAGAGGCGGAGTGTTGACCATCGAGTGTGAGGATCGTATGCGCCCGAAGCGTGCGCCCGCATTCTGGGCGCGCATTGGCGCGTGGTTCAAAGTCGCCATTTTAAGCGTACTCGACATTACGCGATCACCTCGGCCATTGTCGAGCGCTATGGTCACGTACGCTTGCGTCATATTTACGACATGACGTAGCAAAAGCGTAAAATCATGACAAATGCCAAATTCATGCACCTGTCATCATACTGTGAGAATTTCCGAGCGTCCTTTCGAGTCATCTCCAGAACTTTCCTTCGCCCCGCCGATGTCCAACCGCTACCCTCTTTTGAATCGCGAGCTGGGCATTCTGGGCTTCAACGAGCGTGTGCTCGCGCAAGCTGCGGACCCGGCCGTTCCCCTACTCGAACGCTTGCGCTTCATCTGCATCACCAGCAGCAACCTCGACGAATTCTTCGAAGTCCGGATGGCCGGTCTCCAGGAGCAGATGCGCGACAATCCCGGCGCGTTGTCTCCCGATGGCATGTCGCTGCAGCATTGCTACGACCTCGTTGTCGAACGCGCGCAGAAGCTCGTGCATCGTCAGTACACGATGCTGCACGACACAGTCCTGCCCGCGCTCGAAGACGAAGGCATTTATTTTCACGGCACGGAAGCATGGAACGAGGCGCAGACGGAATGGGCGCGCAACTACTTCTTCGATGAACTATTGCCCGTCCTGACGCCCATCGGTCTCGATCCCGCACACCCGTTTCCGCGCGTGTTGAACAAGAGCCTGAATTTCGTCGTCGAGCTGGAAGGCAAGGACGCGTTCGGCCGCCAGGCTGTGATGGGCATCGTGCAGGCGCCGCGCGCGCTGCCGCGCCTCGTGCGCATGCCGCAGGACCTGTCGGGCTATCCGCATGGCTTCGTACTGCTGAGCTCGCTGCTGCAGCGCTTTGTCGGCGAGCTGTTCCCGAATCTCGCCGTGCGCAGTTGCAACCAGTTCCGCATCACGCGCAACAGCGAACTGTTCGTCGACGAAGACGAAATCACCAACTTGCGCGTCGCGCTGCAGGGCGAACTGCCCGCGCGCCACCTGGGCAACGCGGTGCGTCTCGAAGTGTCGGCGGAAACGCCCCCGCATCTCGTGCGCCGGCTGCTCGATGAAAGCGGGCTCTCGCCGAAGGATTGCTATCACGTCGACGGCCCCGTGAACCTCGTGCGTCTGATGCAGTTACCCGAGATGGTCGACCGGCCCGACCTGAAGTTCGTCCCGCACATTCCCGCCACGCCCGCGCAGATTGCCAACAGCGCGAGTCTGTTCGACGTGATCGATCAGGGCGATGTGCTGCTGCATCATCCGTACGAAAGTTTCCAGCCGGTGCTTGAACTGCTGCTGCAGGCCGCGAAAGATCCGAACGTGGTCGCGATCAAGCAGACCATCTATCGCACGGGCACCGATTCGCCGCTGATGGACGCGCTGATGCAGGCCGCGCGCAACGGCAAGGAAGTGACGGTCGTCGTGGAGCTGCTCGCGCGCTTCGACGAAGAGACGAACATCAACTGGGCGTCGCAGCTCGAAGCCGTGGGCGCGCATGTCGTGTATGGCGTGGTCGGCCACAAGTGCCACGCGAAGATGATGCTGATCGTGCGTCGCGTGTCGGAAGGCGGCAGGTCGATTCTGAAGCGCTACGCGCACCTGGGCACGGGCAACTATCATCCGCGCACGGCGCGCCTTTACACCGACTTCGGCCTGATGACGGCCGACCAGAAAATCTGCGAAGACGTGCATCACGTGTTCCAGCAACTGACGGGGATCGGCGGCGAGTTGCCGTTGCACGAGTTGTGGCAATCGCCGTTCACGCTGCATCCGAAACTCGTCGACGCGATTCGCGCCGAGGCCGAACACGCGCGCGCGGGCAAGCGGGCGCGCATCGTCGCGAAGATGAACGCGCTACTGGAGCCGACTGTCATCGCGGAGCTGTACGAGGCCTCGCAAGCAGGCGTGAAGATCGATCTGATCGTGCGGGGCGTGTGCGCGCTGCAGCCGGGCGTCGAGGGGCTGTCGGAGAACATCACAGTGCGCTCGATCGTCGGGCGGTTTCTCGAGCATCACCGGATCTTCTACTTCTACGACGACGGTCGGGAGCAGGTCTATCTGTCGAGCGCGGACTGGATGGACCGGAACTTCTTCCGGCGTGTCGAGGTGGCGTTTCCGATCAACAACCGGCGGTTGAAGCGGCGCGTCATCGCTGAAGGACTGTCGGCGTTTCTCGGCGACAACCAGGCAGCGTGGCTGATGCAGAGCGACGGGCATTATCGCCGGCGGCGGCCCGGGAAGTCTTCGCGCAATGCGCAGATGAGCTTGTTGACGAAGTTCTGCTCTTAGGTTTTCTTGTCTGCGACACCTTTTGTTTTTTTGCTTCTTCGCTCGCATCCGCGTGACGCGTTCGCGGCGCAGGCGTTGCCGGTGTGTGTTTGCCCTTTGCGCGGGCATCCGCGATGGCGCCTTCACAGCGCGGGCTTTGCCGGTGTGTGATTGCCCTTTGCGCGGGCATCCGGGTTAGCGCCTTCGCGGCGCAGGCATTGCCGATGTGTGATTGCCCTTTGCGCGGGCATCCGCAATGCGCCTTCGCGGCGCAGGCTTTGCCGGTGTGTGTTTGCCCTTTGCGCGGGCATCCGCGATAGCGCCTCGCGGCGCAGGCGTTGCCCCTGTGCGGGGCGGCACCTACTTTTCTTTGCCGCCGCAAAGAAAAGTAGGCAAAAGAAAGCG
>NZ_JACFYJ010000080.1:0-38212 GCF_037126505.1 Paraburkholderia bengalensis | reverse complement strand
GCATCGACGAACTCACACCGTGGGTCGTCGCCGATCAGCTCCGCAGCCCAGCCTGACAATCACGATCCCCAGTCAAGACGTCGCTGCTGCAACGCTTACAAACAGCTAGAGGGTGACCAAGAAGAGATTTCGTTGCGAAGAGGGTGACTTTGACCTGTTCGAAATAGCTGTGCAGCTGCACAAGGCAGAAAACATTGAGCCCTACATGACTTGCAGTGCAAACACGTGCGGACAGGTCGAATCGCCATCGTTGACATTCATATCAGTTTTGAATGCAGAAAAGAGACCACGTCATCCAACGTCTGGCGATGTTTTGCTAATGCGTAATGGGGAACATCAAGATGTCGAATCGTGGTTACCTGAACACCAGCAAGCCGAAGCCGTTCCGCATATTTCTGAGCGTCGAAATCTAGATGGTCGCAATATGCGCTCGTTATGAGAGCGGAAGGCAATTCGCGAAGGCGCCGTGACTCAATCGGTGCCGCATATGGATGCATGCGATGGCTGACATTGGGCAGATATGCGCGGTAGTATTTGACGAATTCGCCTGCATTCGTGTCAATCGCTTTTGGATCATATTCATGGGAATCGCGTGCCATGCTAGGGTCAAGAAGCGGGGCCATGAGCACCTGAGCGGACAAGCGAAACTCGCTTCTGTCGCGAGCCATCGCGGCAACACATGTTGCCAGATTTCCACCAGCCTCATGTCCAACGAGCGCGGCGCGCAGAGGATCAGCGTCTTGCTGGCGCGCTGTCGCTTGTGCCCACTGCAGCGCACGATAACCATCTTCTAGCGCGGTTGGGAACGGTAACGCTGGTGCCAATGAATATCCTACCGATACGACCCATGCTGGAGTTTCTGTTGCGATGGCAGCTGCGGCGATATCGCCGTCGTCGAGTGACCCTTTTACGAAACCTCCGCCGTGAAAGTACACCACGACAGGGAGCGGAGCTGCTTTGCTTGCAGGGCGATAACTGCGAAGACGAATGATCTGTGCGTGCCCGGTGATCTCCACATCTTCAACGTGCAGAACAGTACGCTCCTGAACTTTCATACGGTTCCTTCATACCAATATTTCTGACAACTGCAGCGTCGCCGTCACAGTTGGCGACAAACGCCAGTATGGATCAATCGTGTGGTCAGATAAATATGGATATACCAGAACTGAATTTGGTTTTTTAAAACAATTGGGGGACGACAATTATGTTGGCCGACCGGCCATGCTGCTTGACGCTCTGTAACAATGCTTGAAGAGCGCATCGCTCTCATACGGTAAAACTCTCGGTACGGCGAGCCACAGGAGATGAAATTCCTGCCATGCTATGCGCAGATTGGCGCGTGAAGAAGTACCAGTTTCACATCTCCGTATCAGACTCAGACCAGACCATATATACCGAGACTTCGACGCGACTAACGCGTTAGAACAGGTTTGTTTGTTCCTCAATCAAATTACCGAAATTATCTGCAACAAATGGCAAGATAGCGTCTGCTACCGGCTTCAACTGGCGGTTAATGTAGTGTTCATAGTCGATAGGAGAGGTGGTCGCTTGCAACGGCTCAGGGCCGTTCCGGGTTATAAGATAGCTGATCCAGCCTCCGTTCTGATACTGCGCAGGCCGTTTGCGTCGAAGGTTATCCTCGTCGGCGAGTCGCGCAGCACGAACCTGCGGAGGAACGTTCTTTTGATAGCTATCCAATCTGTTTCGCAACCGTTTCCGATAGATCATAAGCCCGTCAAGTTTACCGCTGCGGACATCACGCACATAGGAGCGGACAAACTCCTGATAGGGCTCGGAGCGAAACACTTTCATGTACAACTCGCGCTGAAATTTCTGTGCGAGCGGACTCCAGTCGCTGCGTGCTGTCTCGAGGCCTCGGAAAACGATGCTTTCGTTTCCAGACGCCGTTCGGGTGAGGCCGGCATATCGTTTTTTGCTGCCGAGCTCTTCTCCCCGGATTGTAGGCATCAGGAAGCGCTGATAGTAAGTATCGAACTCAATTTCAAGGAAGTTCTGCAAGTTAAATTTGATGCTTAGATGCTCATCCCACCATTGATTGATGGCCGCAACAAGACGTTCTGCTACAGCGGCGGCTTGCCCGTCGGTGTGACGATGTCCCAACCAGACAAAGATAGAGTCTGTATCTCCATAAATCACCTCGTATCCTTCGTCCTCGACAAGTTTTCTTGTCTGGCGCATGATCTCGTGCCCGCGAAGCGTGACAGACGAGACAAGGTCTGGGTTAAAAAATTTGCAGTCAGGTGAGCCCAGTACCCCACAGAATGAGTTCATCAGCAGCTTGAGTGCTTGCGACAGCGGTTCATTTTTTTCCCGTTTTGCATCGTCACGTCGAATCCATAACTGAGTCACGATATCGGAGAGACTGTTTTTCTTTCGCGAGAAGAAAATTCCCCGCATACCCGGAACGACAGCATCATTGTCAGACTCGGTCTCTGCTTCGATCATCGCCACCGGATCAATCAGAAAAGTGCGAATGATTGATGCATAAAGGCTTTTGTAATCAAGCACGAGAACGGAGTCATAAAGCCCTGGTCGGGAGTCCATGACGAAGCCTCCCGGATACGACGTCTCCGGTATCTGGCCGGTATTAGGCGCCACGTAGCCGTCCCTGTGCATACGCGGTAAATAGTGGTGATTGAATGCCGCGATCGAGCCGCCAAAATGGTCGGCTTGCAGTCCTGTCACTTGCGCCCGCTCGATCAGGAATTCGACCAGTTTTGCCTTCTCGAAGATCCTTGTAACGAGTTCACAATCCTTCAGGTTATAGCTTGCCAGCGCGGGCTTGTCTTCATGAAATCGTCGCTCGATTTCCTCCATACGGTCATATGCGTCTGAAATTCCCTTGCCTTCCCCCAGCATTTCCTGTGAAACAGCTTCCAGACTGAATGCTGGAGATGACCAAAGTGCGGATTTCAAGGCCTCGATGCCATCGATTACCAGCCGCCCTGGTATTGTTGCGAAAAAGTATCCTTCCTTCCGCCCATGTTGGCGCCATTCGATAGGTCTTGCAGCACGACCGAGCGTCAATGAAATGTTTAATTTGTCCGCATGAGCTTGTAAGACCCGAAGGTCAAACTGAACTATGTTCCAGCCAATGATCAGATCAGGGTCAAATCGCTGAAACCATGTATTCAGGCGCTCGATGATCTGCTTCTGGCTCGAGCAATATTCCAGGTCAAAGTTCAACGATGAAGCAGCGACAGGGGCAGGGCCAAGCATGTAAACCCGACGCTCACCACAGCCTTCCAAGGCGACAGAATACAGATCGCCATGCGGGCTTGTTTCGATATCGAGCGAAACCAGCGACAAAATCGGGCGATACTCTGGAGCGGAGCGTAGCCGACAGTCAGTGATAGTGACGCCGTCGGCGATTCCACCCTCGATCTGAACAGAAGCTGTGATGAAGCGCTCCATCAGGTAGCGATCGGGAGGGCGAATGTCTGCTTCATAGACCGGCACACCCGCGTCCTGTAGACGTTTGCTCAAAGACGCGAGTTGCCGGTATTGTGCGCAGTAGACGCCTACCACTTCACGCCGTTGAAAATTCTTGAGTGTAAGTGGGCGTACTCGTGCGCCCTGCAAGGAAGCAATCTGTGAAGTGATCTGAGCCTTGTACTCAGCAGGTGCGAATGCGACCGACTCCTGGGATGTCAGCAGGATTTTGCGTGTGCCTGTATCTGTCGACGCCCACAACTCAATCTCAGTCCCATTCGGGGTGTCCCGCCAATGACGCGTGAGAATAAAAGCTTTCATCGATCCAGGCTGACCCGTCGACGGTACATCGTGCATGATGCAGATCGAGCGGGCGATACGTCGCTCCGTGACATGGATGTGTCCGCTGGCTAGCCTTCAATAATCATTCTTAGCCGGGCGATACACTCATTGGTCTCCTTCAGCACTGTTGCATGGAACTCAGCGGGAAGCGCCTGATCATCCATCAAGGCCATGGCATCTTCTACGCCAGACTGGAACCTTGCAAGGATCGCCATGCATTGCTGACGGGTGAGAAAGGGAAGGGCGGAATCATAGAATTTCAGAAGCACAATGTTTCGTGCGCCCAGACCAACCATTGAGCTGAGGCTTGTTGTAACCGCTACTGTCATTGCATTCAATAGCTTGTCGTCGTCATTCAATCTGATTCCTTTGAAGATTTTCTGTTGTGCGTGCGAAGGCGGAATCTGGCGGCGTACCAGGTTTTGTTGTGACATGATGATGCTCACAGAGACGATGCCACCTGGTTGAACGATTGTGTATCTGATCTGGCGTTAGAGGAGAGATCAGAACAATCGATGCCAACGTTCTCTAAAAACATGTTTGCTATCCATTCGACGAACACTCGCACTTTTCCTCCGAGATGGTGGTCGGAGGCGTACTGTGCAGACACTGGAATGGGGCGTGGGCGCCACTGTGGAAGGATCTCCTCGAGCAATCCTTCTTCGAGATAACGTTGAAGCATGAACTGAGGGGCCTGAACAATTCCAGCACCCGCGAGACTACAGACGACACCGGCTTCAATGTCGCTCAACAGCACCGATCGCTTCATTCCGACTTCCCGGGGAACGTGACCGATCATGAAATTCTTTTCTACTATTCGCCCCGTGTGGCTTTCGCAATAGTCGATTGACAAATGAGTTTCCAGATCGTCGAGTTTTTCTGGAGTGCCGTGCTGCTCGAGATATCCTGGGCTTGCTACTGTAAGCATGGATATCTTTCCGAGAGGGCGACATAGGTAGCTCGATTCTCGCAAGCACCCTGAGCGAATAGCACAGTCGATGGCCGTAGTGGCCAGGGTCGTGGGTCGGTTAGAAAAGCCAAGAATCAGGTCGATGTCAGGATAGTTCGCCCGAAATTCCATGATTCGAGGTGCAACGATCAGCCGGCCGATAGCGCCTGGCATATCGACACGCAATTCCCCACGTGGGCCGTCACCAGCCTTTGTCAACGATTCCTCGCAGTTCCGGATGTCGGACAAAATGCGAACGCACAGTTCGTAATACTGTGATCCCTCCGGTGTGAGACTGAGCTTGCGTGTGGTCCGATGCATCAAGTTGACCTTGAGGTGCCCTTCCAGGTTCTTGATCACAGTCGTAACCGAAGCTCGAGGCATGCCCAGCACATCTGCAGCACGCGAGAAACTATTCATCTCGATGACCTTAACGAAGGTCTGCATTGCCTGTAACCGGTCCATGCCACTCCCTGACGATGCGAAGAGGTAACGTTCGCACCACTCCATCGGCCCAAGAAGGCGCGGATTATGCGAAATACGATAAATTATTTGTGGATTATAAACACTTGTCAGAATTTACGTGCACGGACGTGAATGCCGAAGAGGCGATTCGGTTAGAACCGGCATGCCCGGGCGGTGCACGCACGAAGGCCGACGGCACGGTTCGAGGGGCTTGCAGAAGATCGGGGGATTGAATGGCTGCCCGCTGCGAGAACGTGCAATGTCGCGGAGACAATTTCACCGGATGCAGCGTACATTCACATGAAACGGAGGACGGGGGATGGACCAGCTGCTATTTCCAGTCCGGCAAGGGGTGACCAACACGTTCCGAAGCCATCCGGGAGCAGAGATTGGAGCACGATCGGCCGGCGCGCGCGGCGGCCCGATACAGCAGACTGCCGCTGTGCTACCGGGGCGTGCTCGGAGCTGCTCTTTAAGAGGAACCGTTCGTCCTGTCAGGATTAACGGCACAATCGGATTGCTCGTCTACGGTGCACTGCCTCAGGTCCTGGGTCATCGGAGCAGATCCGCGCTGCACCGATGACTCTGGGTCGTGTGTAGCTACACAGAAAAGGGAGTCAAAACGCCCGGAAGATTGCTGCGAGCTACGCAGTCGCCGCCTGTGCCTTCTTCACTGGAAAAAGCGAGATCAGCTCCGTTGCCACAGAATTGAGGATTTGCTTGGATAACTTAGGATCAGGCACGGCGCGAGAGAGGCCCATTGCGCCTACGTACGCGCTATAAATAAGCATCGCCTTTGCTCTCCGATTGCCCTCAGTTTCCTCCGGCATCTGACTCTCCAGAAGGGCCAGACTGGCTTCGAGGCGTTCGCTGAAGACCTCGCGCGCGTCGTCGGTGCTCCGTGCCGTGTCATTGACTAATGCCGACAAGGGGCACCCGCTTGCGATGTCATCGCGATGTGCCTCCGAAAGATAGGTTTGGATACTCTTTTTCAGGGTGGGCTGGGCCGTCAGCTCAGAGCGGTCCATCTGCTCGCATGCGGCGGCCATGGCTTCAACAACGAGGTCGTCACGCGTTGCAAAATGCTTGTAAAAGCCACCGACGGTCAGCCCTGCTTCTTTCATGATATCTGCCACGCTGATTCCGTCCAAACCAAGTTCACGAAAGCGACGTGATGCTACGTCGACTATCCGCTGATGCGTCTCGGCTTTTTCTGCTTGGGAGTAACCCATACTTGATCTCCTGGGAAATATCTTGTAGAGACACATGATAATCCACATTGCCCGGTCCTGTTTGGCTCAAACGGGAAGCGAAGCCTGATAAGAGTCATTCTTATCTGGGGTCATATCGAGAATAACCCTACCGGACTGTGGGAATATGTCCGATCAGGAGCACCAGAAAGCTGGGCAAGCCTTCACCGGCGTAAGTGATGATGCATACGCCGGTAGCGCTTCCAGCAAGCACTGGCGGGCGTGAAAATGAACCTTCGTCGAGCCTGGGCCGCCCAGGGGCGGGTTGGCGGGGCATCAGCTGACGGGGGCTATCCGGTCGAGAAGGAGGCGGGATTTAGCCAGACTCTCCTTCATTGCGGCAAGGTCCGAACGGCCGAAAAATTCCGCTAGTTCTGCTTCTGCCGACCAAATTAGCGAGATCGACGATTCAAGCCGAGCGCCTCCTTCGGCGGTCAGCTCGTACAGCGATCGTTTCTTGTTAGCTGGGTCTACCATGGACTGAACCAGCTTCGCTCTCTTTAGGGGCTGCAAGGTTCGCTGCAAGGCTGAACGCTCTATCACCATCACTTCGCCGAGGACCTGAAGAGAAACGGGACCATGCTTGCCGATTGCTTCCAGAATCCCATGCTGGCTGGCAGTTAGCGATACATTCGCAAGGTGCCGGTTATATACGCGGGCTACATAACGCGCGGCGCGCATAAAAGCCAGTCCATATCGTTCACGGTCCATTGTTTCTTCCCGGCGAGCGCGCGGTTTGTCGTCCACGGTGGAGGCGGATAGCGTACAGCGATGACCTGGCCAACGGTTTTTGACAAGATGCCGGCGCCAAGGCGTGCTCAGTTGGCGCTGGCATGCTTGCTACCGCGTGGGTTTCGCCTCGCGATGACGGGTGCGGGTGCGCGAGGGCGAATTAGCTGCGCACTGCGGGCTTCATGCTCAGAACGTCGAGAAATTCTGGGAAAAATGAATCGCTTCAATGTATTTCCTTGCCGCTCGCTAGATGTTCGAACGTGCGAGAGCTGTAGTTCACTCATGCGCTGTGTTAGGTAGCAGCATTGTCGAGGCAATTTGCATTGAAAACGCGTTCGGTCGATGCGGGAAACTTCGCAAGTTTCTCGGCGGGACGGCGCGGGCGTGCGACCAGCTCGCCACCGCAGTTCGGGCAGATTCCTTTCAGCGCGTTTTCCGTGCAGTCACTGCAAAACGTGCATTCAAAAGTGCAGATCCGTGCATCTGATGAGTCGGGGGGCAAGTCCTTGTCGCAGCACTCGCAGCTTGGGCGTAGCAGTAGCATTGGATACTCTCCTTTGATTTCCTTTCTTATGCGGCAAACCGACTTCGTTCGCTCGCTCTTCCCGCAAGCCGTTATATTGCTCTGGTTGCGGACCGGTGCGACGGGAGCATTGTTGGGGCCAAACAGGTTGCATCGAGCGGCGTTTAGCCCCCACATAGGTACGTCTCTTAGCTTTTTGCAGCGGAGTTCGATGCAGCAAAGACTTCTTTTCCCTGCCGATCGAGTTCTTCAAATTCGTCATCACTGAGTCGAACATTCGCAGCTGCGACGTTCTCGATCAGATGGTCAACACTACCCGTTCCAGGAATTGGGAGCATTACTTTTGAACGCTTGAGCAGCCACGCGAGTGCGATTGCGCCAGTGGTGACGCCATGCTTGCTGGCGATAGTGCTTACGATCGAGCCAGGTTTTGCGAGCTCTCCGGCGGCGAGCGGGAACCAGGGGATGAAACCAATGCCGTGTTTCTCGCAGAAATTGAGCACATTTTCGCTCTTTCGGTCGACGAGGTTGTACTGGTTCTGTACGGTTGCGACCTTGAGCCGCTTCAATATCTTCGACGGCGACCTCGCTGAGGCCTACGTGTTTGATCAGGCCTTCACGCTGCATTGCAGCAACCGCTTCGAACTGCTCCTCTCGCGGCACCTTGGGGTCGACTCGATGCAATTGCCAAAGATCGAACCGTTCGATTTCGAGCCGCCTGAGGCTCGTGAGGACACACTGCCGCAGGTACTCGGGGCGGCCAAGCGGAAGCCAAATGTCCGGTCCGTGGCGCGTAAGACCACCTTTTGTCGCAACCAACAGCCCCTTGTAGGGATGCAGTGCCTCCTTGATAAGGTACTCGCTGTCGTAGGGGCCGTATGAATCGGCTGTGTCAATGAAATTAATGTCCAGTTCAGGTAGACGTTTGAGCGTGGCCATTGCCGCATCATGGTTGGCCGGCGGCCCCCAGATTCCAGCACCCGTAATGCGCATCGCCCCAAAACCAAGGCGATTGACGATCAGCTCCCCGCCGATTGCAAACGTACCGGAAGCTGAAGCAGACACGGATTGTGACATCATTTTTCCTCTCGGCGAGCGATGGCATTGCCATACGAAATGGCTATCTCTGTTCTATGCGGACCTCTGCCTGGCGTAAGCGGATTAGCGTTCGCATGTGACGTAGGTCTTACGTGATACTGGGCATCTACATCGGAACAGCCAAAGATTTGCGCGAGCCGGATACCTCAGACGGCCCGCGCATCCCCAGTGCGTTTTCGGTTTACAACCCTGCAAACAACTGCTGGATTTCAGAGTACGGCAACGCACCGTCGTTGAATGATTCGGATCTGCCGTTTTGCAGAAAATCCTGCGCAATCGCCTTTGCTTTGCCGAGAACAATCTGCGAAATACTGCCGCCAGCGCTTAGCCTGCGGACACCGAGTCCTCCGAGCGTCGCCGCGTCAGCAAGGCCTGGGATAGCCATGACATTTAACGGCAAACGAATTGCGCTGACGACTTTTTCGATATCGACGGGATTCGCGATCGCGGGAAGGAAAAAGCCATCTGCGCCTGCGGAAGCATACTGAACGCCGCGCTCGATCGACGCATCGGCCTGCTTGGGCTTGTCGGCCAAACCTGCGAGAAATACATCGCAGCGAGCATTGATGAAGAGATCGTTGCCAGATTTTGAAACTGCATTGCGAATGGCCTCAATTTTCGAAGCCAGAAGAGCAGGTTCGTCAAATCCGTCTTCAATGTTAATCCCGGCTACACCGAGCTCAACGAGGCGCATGACGTTGTCTGCAACAGTCTTCGGGTCGTCAGAATAGCCGTTCTCAATATCGACCGAGAGCGGGACCTTCAAAACCCGGATAATTCGAGCTGCGGAGGCAACGACTTCACTGATCGGGAGAAGGCGACCATCCGGATAGCCTAGCGCCCAGGCGAATCCTGCGCTCGTTGTAGCAACGGCTGGTGCTCCTACGGCCTCGATGAGGCGCGCGCTGCCGGCATCCCACGCATTTGCCAATCGGAGGGGTGTCGTGTTGTCGTGCAGCTGGCGAAATTTTTTTTACGCTAGACATAAGTTTCTCCTCGTTTCAAGAAATTAGCGGGAAATTCAATGTGCCCTACGGTGTGTTCTATTACGACACGCACGTTGAGCATGTGACATCTCCCCTGTAGTGAGACCGGAAACGGCGAGAGCGGTCGAATCCATTGCTGCGGCCAGGCTGCAACGCGAGCAGCGCTGGCGCCGGGGAACATACAGTTTCGATTACGCCACATCCATCCATCCTTCACAATTAGACGAAAGTATCGCCTTGTCGCTGCAGAACCCGAACGCAGTGTACGAGTAACTCCACGCTCTACCTACGGATATATCTGCTCAAAACTATGCGGTGGTGCAACTCTCCCATCCGCCCAAAAATTGAAAGTAGGGTGCTCTCGGGTAGACACCGGCAACCGGGTCGCGGATCAAGCTGAAACCGCATCTTTTGTTAGAGCAGCACTGGCACGGGCATCGCTCCCGTCCCACTGACTGTCGGAGAGAACATTGCTGCGCCGAGCCCGGCCAAAGCCCGTGTGATACGAGCGATGCAGAGATCTGATGAAAAGATCGTAGCAATGTTGACGATGGCGAATGGCCCAATACAGCCGGGCAAAGGATCCTTTGCGTGCTACGTTCCCCGCAACCGCAGCTGTCGACGAACCAGGTGAAGCATAGCTCAGGGCGTAAACGGTGACCGGCTGACCACCCGCGTGGATGCGGGCGTGAAAAGAAGATGCTGTTTCACGCAGAATGCCCGCGAATGCAATACAGTCCGGGCCAAGCGCGAACATGCCAAGCGCGAGAGTCAGAAGGCGGCGGTCCATGCGTAATCTAGTAGATCCCATGAAGCTGGTTGCGTGATAAAACTATAGAGAAATCTGTTGTCCCGGACTACTGGGAAGTATCGGGAAGGTGTTACCCATAAACTGGGTAAATATACTGATACCAACGATGAATCACGTGGCACGATCTATGTCGTCAGGAGCACGCGTGTAATCTGGTATTTACCCTAATCACTGTTGATTTTCGCGCTGAAAATTGTGCACGTCCACCGCGAGGCTGGTATCTTTTAAGCTATGGAGGACCACTACGGAGGGTAAAATGCGCAGAAACAGCGAGCTTCTCAGATCGATCCTGTCGTTCATGCAAGACCATGAAAGCCCAACCCAGTGTTGCAAGGATATTGAAAATGGCGTCGGAGCAAAAGAGGGGCACAGCTGGCCGGAGGTACGGCTCCATCTGGCTCTGTTAAAAGATATGGGGCTGGTTACCGACTGTGCAACCGCCGCTGAGTACAGGCTTACCAGCGCTGGATATGACGTCGTCGAAAGTGCAAACCCCATTGAACAGATGAGGGCCTGGACACAGATGGCAAGTGGCTTGCATATGCCAATGACGCCTGCCTTTTCGGCATCCCGTCATCCGCTGCCACCCGCAGCTCGTAGTCAACACCTGACGTGAACCGAGCAGCAGGCTTCCGGCGAATCTGACAGGGGTACGTCGACCAGCGTGCCCCTTGATATTTTGAAAGTCTTCAAAGCGCACAGGCTAGTCAGATAGAGCAGACTCGTCATGTGCTAGAAAATTTGCGGTTTGTTCCGCCAGTTTGCTCCATGTCATGGTGCGTGATCGGGCTATGGATCGAGTCTCAGGTATAGACCTTGAAGAATGCTACAGCGTCTCTCAGACCCTGAGCTTGCTCCGACATCGATTGTGTTGCTGCGGAGGCCTCCTCGACCAACGCTGCGTTATGCTGCGTGACTTGGTCCATCTGGCTGATCGCCTGGTTTAGCTGTTCTATCCCCGTGCTCTGTTCTTCGGATGCCGACGAGATTTCATTCACCATATCGGCTACGCGCTGTACTGAGTGCACGACATCGCTCATTGTGCTTCCCGCATCTTCGACGAGCTTGGAACCGGCGCCCACTCGCGATACCGAGTCATCAATCAGGTCCTTGATTTCCTTCGCAGCTGTTGCGCTGCGCTGGGCGAGAGTTCGTACTTCGCCTGCAACGACAGCAAAACCTCGTCCTTGCTCACCAGCGCGAGCTGCTTCGACCGCCGCATTGAGCGCCAGAATGTTGGTCTGAAACGCGATACCTTCGATAACTACGATGATTTCAGATATTTTGGCCGAGCTGCCCGAAATCTCGCGCATCGTCTCGACCACGCGGCCAACCACTTCGCCTCCGCGTTTCGCGACACCTGACGCTGTACCGGCCAGAGTTGCTGCCTGCCGGGCGTTGTCAGTATTGTGGCGGACCGTTGCGGTCAATTGCTCCATGCTTGCAGCCGTCTCTTGAAGCGATGCCGCCTGTTGCTCGGTCCGGCTTGATAGCTCCTGATTTCCCTGAGCAATTTCGGAGCTTGTTGTAGCGACACCTTCAGCGTTCTGCCGCACCTGCGATACGACTTGCTGCAATCCATCCTGCATGTGTTTCAACGATGCCATCAGACTGCTTGTGTCCCCGGGCCGCAGTGCGACGCGTAAGCTGAGATCGCCCTTTGCAATCTGCCTGCAGACTGCCGCCGCGTAGTCGGGCTCGCCGCCGAGGTTTACGCGGATGCTGCGGATAAGCGCCAGCATGGCTGCGGTCAGAACACCTATAACCAGCACTGCGAGGAGGAGATTGCGAATCAATGTTGTGTGGAACTCACTCTCGATATCGTCCGCGTAAGCACCTGTATAGACATGCCAGTCCCATTCTGAAACAAACGCACTGTAAGTGATTTTTCGAACAGGTGTCGCGTTGTCGGATTTGGCCCAAACGTATTCGCTATAGTGATTTCCACCAGGTGATGAGCTTTTGACAATCTCAACCGCGATGCGCGTGCCATTGGAATCTACGAGCCCAGTCTGCGACTTGGATTCCAGCTCTGGCTTAGGTGGGACCAGGCGTGCAACGACGTCCGAGTCGTAGATGCCGAAATAGCCACTGCGATCTGCGCCATAGCGAATTCCGCGAAGCGCCTCAAGTGCTTGATTTTTCGCGTCGGGCACCGATAGAACGTTGCTTTCAGCTTTCTTCTGAAAGAGGGAAATGATCCCCAAGGCAGTGTCCATCTGTTGCGACAGCATGTTCTTGCGCTGCTCCAGCAATTCTGCCCGGGTCATCCACGCGCTTGCAGTGACTACGGCGATTGGTCCGAGCCAGAGAAGAGCCAGAATGCCCCAGAGTTTTTGATTCAAGGTCAACCGCTTCATGTGTGCACGTCTCCCGAGGTGGCTGAGCATTTCAAAACACGGCCGCCGTATTGTGTGGTCCAAAAGTACTTCAAAGACTTGCGTCTGCCGATCCAGATGGGAAAGGGGATTTTGACCATACTCTTGACGATGGTGACTCTATATCGACAGATCCCGTCTCAACTTGAGCAAATATCTGAAGGCCTGCTGCCGCCTAGCGCAAACCCGATCGTTAGATTTGACCGTTGATGCTCCGCGCCACTTGTTCAAGCGGTTGATGTGACTGATTGTCTGTGAAGCGGCAGTTGAGACGTCGTTGCAGTGGAGGGCGCTGATGATAGCGGCAGGCGCCCGAGTCAGTCCATAGATCAGGCCAACGAACGCTTATGAACGATGCTGGTGAATCGATCGGGACGCGTCCTTCAACTTTTGTCCCGACAGCCGTGCCCACGAGGTTCTTGGGAGTTGCGGCGATCTGCGGGTTGAAAAAAATAACCCGGCGCCATGGCCGAGGTTTTTTCGATGGAAGCTGCAGATCGTTAGGCGGCTAGCCTTCCCTGAACTGTGATGACGAGCCGCCGAGCCGATCAATCTTTCTGGGCAAGCTGCTCAGGCGCATTCCATCCACCACCAAGCGCCCGGAAAGTCCGAACTGCTGCTCGTGCTGCGTCCGCCCTGGTTGCGTCGAGATCGTCACGCGATACGAGAAGCAAGCGATCAGCGTCGAGCACGTCTGTGAGCGTAATGGATCCTGCACGGTAAGCCTTTTCCGAAAGGTCACGTGCTCTGGTAAGCGCAGCAACTTCCTGCTGCAGCTCCTGAGTGCGGAGTTCCGTTTGAGACAGAGTTACGAAAGCATCTTCGACGTCTTCGGTTGCTTTCAATGCGGCTTCCTTATACTGGGCCAACGCCTCCGCATACGCCCCTCGTGCCTGTTTTACCTCGGCGTCCACCTTGCCGAAATCGAACAATCTCCATTGCAATGCGCCGGTGCCGACAGGCTGGAAGGATTTTGCGCTAAACAGATGGTTGGTCGTGATGCTATCAAAACCCAGTGCACCCGAGAGCGAGATCTTCGGATAGTAATCGGAGATCGCTACACCAATCTGTTCATTGGATGCAGCCAGATGACGCTCGGCGGCGATGATGTCCGGGCGTCGGCGGAGAACATCGACCGGCTGATCTCCTGTGCCGATGGCCGGGATATCTGGAATGATTGCCGCATTCGTCGCCAGCTCCGCTGCGTACGTCCCTGGCTGCGCACCCATCAACACATCCAGGCGGTTAAGCTGCGCTTCAAGACCGACGCGTAGGGCGGGCATTGATGCGCGAGCCTGACGCAGCAGAGCCTCTGCTTGTGCAACCTCACGTTCGTCAGCAGCACCCGCTTTCTTTCGAGCCTTCACGAGCTCGAGAAGGCGCGCGTCTGTGTCAATCTGGTCCTGAGTCACCGCTACTCGAGCCTGCAACCCCCGAATCTGCAGATAAGCGTCTGCGGCGTCTGCTGCAACAGTGATGCGCGTTCCCAACTGCGCCGCTTCCGCTGCCTGCTCCTCAGCACGCGCCGCTGCATGGGCCCGTCTGAGTCCACCCGCGAGATCGATTTCCCAACTCGCCGTCGCCCCAACCACATACTCCTTCTGGTCGCGGCTGTAGTTCGGGAAAGCGCTGGCGAGGGTGCCGAGCGGACTCTGTACGCTCTGATGCAGTGCGGTGGCGGATGCGCCAGCGTCAACCGTCGGCAGCAGCTGCGCACCAGCAGCCTGCGCCGCTGCGCGAGCCTGGCTTACCCGTGCGATCGCTGCTTGCAGGCTCAGGTTCTGATCCAGCGCACGCTGCACGACCTTTTCCAGCATAGGATCGTTGAAGCCTGTCCACCAACTGTCCAGTTTCGGAGCAGCCAATGTCGTCTGCCTGCTCGCTACTGCGTCTGTGTTGTGGAACGGCGCCATTTCCGTCTTAGGAGCGACATAATCAGGCCCGACAGCGCAGCCAGCTAGCGCTGCGCTCACGATAAGGCCTCCTATGATTGCCTTCGATGTTCTTGATACGAGCTGTTTCATTTTGCATCTCCACTGCCGAGCTGCCGGGGCAGCGAGGGCGAATGCTTTACACCGAGCTTGCGGGCGAAGGCATAGAACGCCGGCGTAAAGGCAAGACCAAAGATAGTCACACCCAGCATGCCGAAGAACACGGTCGTTCCAAGCGACTGTCGCATCTCCGATCCCGCACCCGAAGCAATCGCCAGAGGTGCCACACCAGCAATGAAGGCGAGGGATGTCATCAAAATCGGACGAAGTCGGACTTGCGCGGACTGAACCGCAGCTTCTTCAGCTCCAATGCCGTCTTCATCCTGCCTTTGCTTGGCGAACTCCACAATCAGAATTGCATTTTTCGCCGCCAGACCAACAAGCACCACGAATCCAATCTGCGCGAGGATATCGATAGGCATACCCCGCATATTCAGACCGATCGCAGCTGCGAGCAGACACATCGGCACGATAAGAACGATCGCCAGCGGCGTCTTCCAGCTTTCGTACTGAGCAGCAAGCACGAGGAAAACGAACAGAGCAGAGGCTGCAAAGATGGTCAGCGGAGACGTCGTTTGCGTCTTCTCCTGGTGCGCAAGGTCGGTCCATTCGTACGAGATGCCGTTCGGAAGAACCTGATCCGCCAGTTGTTCCATGCGTTCGATGGCGTCGCCAGATGAAAACCCCGGGCCAGCTGCACCCATGACTTCAGCAGCAGGATACATGTTGTAGCGCGGCACTCGATACGGAGTGGTTGTGTTCTTGAACGTTGCCACACTGCTGATCGGGACCATGTCGCCTGTCGCATTGCGCACCTTGAGTCGGCCAATGTCTTCAGGGGTTTGTCGGAATGCCTGGTCACCCTGGACGCGAACCTGGTACGTGCGACCCAGGTAGTTAAAGTCATTCACGTACTGCGAACCCAGGTACAGGTTCATCGTGGAGAACACGTCCGTCGGAGTCAGACCAATTTTCTCAGCCTTGAGACGGTCAATATCTGCATAGACAGACGGTGCACCTGCGTTATATAGCGTAAACACCCCTCCGAAAACCTTGTCCTTGTTGGCCGCCGCAACGAGTGCGTTAGTGGCAGCCGCAAGAGCTTGGGGACCAAGGCCAGCACGATCCTCAAGCATCAACTTGAAGCCGCCAGCCGAACCGAGGCCCTGCACGGGAGGCGGATTGATAACGACAACCACGGCGTCCTTGATAACGGAAACACGCTTGCGCAGGGTCACGAGCATTGACGCAGCATTAACACCCGGCACATGCTTGTCATAGAGAGAAGGCAGGCCGTAGAAAAGCGTACCAACGTTCGGTGCGATCGTTCCAGTCGTTACGTCGAAGCCGGCTACAGGCGACGTGTGCGTAACTCCTACCATGCCCGGGGTAGTCAGCACAATATCGTTGATCTCACGAATAACCTTGTCAGTACGCTCCAGGCTCGAGCCGGGCGGCAGGAATGCGATGACTGCCTGATAGCCGATGTCCTGGTCCGGAATGAAGCCCGTCGGCATCCGCGACATCTGGAAACCGGTCGCAGCGATCAACCCCGCGTAGACCACAAGCATTACAGTGGTAGCGCGCACGAAACGGCCCGTGAGTTTCCCGTACCGCGACGACATCCATTCGAAGAAGATATTGAAACGGCCAAACGTAGCATGGTGAAAACGTTGATACAGAGTCGTACCACCGTGAGACTTCTCCATTTCATGCGGTTTGAGAAGGACCGCACACAGAGCCGGACTCAAAGTAAGCGACACAAAGCATGAGATGACTGTCGATGCTGAAATCGTGATCGCAAACTGTTTGAAGAACAGCCCTGAGATACCAGACATCATCGCTGCCGGACCAAACACCGCAACCAGCGTCAGTGCAATAGCAATGAGCGCTGTCGACACCTCATTCATCGTCTGATGTGCTGCTTCGCGAGGCGTCATGCCAAGCGCCATATTTCGCTCGACATTTTCCACAACCACAATAGCATCGTCGACTACGATCCCGACTGCTAGCACGAGGCCAAACAGCGAGAGATTGTTGATTGAAGCGTGAAAGATCGCGAGGATACTAAACGTCCCCAGAAGTGAAATCGGAATTGCGACCACCGGGATGATCGTCGCGCGCCAGTTCTGAAGGAAGAGGTAGACGACCGCCACGACGAGCAACACTGCGATAACGATTGTTTCAATCACCTCATGAATCGATTGACTGACAAACGTCGTCGGATCGTAGATTCTCTGGTAGTCGATTCCGGGTGGGAAACTCTTCTTCAATTCGGCCATCTTGTCCCAGACGGCGTGCTCTACCTGGACCACGTTTGCATCAGGTGTTGCGATCACGAACCAGGGAGTCGACGCATAACGATCTGCATAAGCCTTCGAACCATAGTCAACTGACCCGAGTTCAACGCGTCCAATGTCCCGAATTCGTGTGACACGGCCTTGCGAATCAGATTTGACGATCACATCGCCAAACTGCTCCGGCGTAGTAAGGCGGCCGAGCGCATCGATATTGATCTGATACGCACCGGTACCCTTGTTCGAAATCGGAGGTTGATTGAGCACACCCGCCGACAACGGTGCATTCTGGGCACGAAGAGCAGCCAATATTTCGCTTGCGCTGATGTTGTACGACGCAGCCTTGTCCGAATCAATCCAGATTCGCATTGCATACTGCCGCTCCCCGAACAGCTGGAAGTCGGACACGCCCGGCAAACGCGCAATCTGATCGCGAATCTTGAGCATGTAGTTGGACATGTACTCGGGGCTGCGCGATCCGTCAGGTGAGAAGACGTGTACGCCGAGAAGAAGCGCCTGAATTGTCTTCTTCACTTGCACGCCCTGCAACTGGACATCCTGCGGCAAGCGGGAGAGCGTGTCTTCTACGCGACTACGGGTCAGTAGAAGTGCAGTGTCAGGATTGGTGCCAACCTTGAAAATCACAGTGATCGTCAGTTGGCCGTTACCGGTCGATTGGCTTGAAATGTAATCCATGTTCTCAACGCCATTGATTGACTGCTCAAGGGGCGTTGCAACGGTGCGAGCGATAGTATCTGCCGATGCACCCGGATACGATGTTGTGATCTGAATGGTTGTGGGAACGATGTTAGGATACTGAGCAACTGGCAGTGACACCATTGTCGCCAGGCCAATAAGAACAGCGAATATGTTGAGCACCGCCGCAAAGCGCGGATGCTCGATGAAGAAATGGGTCAATTTCATGATTTTCCCGCCTCGCTTGCATGCTCAGACGAAAACTCAATCTTGCCTGCGTGCGGAGAAACCTTCGCACCCGGGTGAACCGTCGGAATGCCGTCAATGATCACCTTGTCGGAGTTTGACAGACCAGAAGTGATAACCCTCAAGCCACCACGAAGGTCGCCAATTTCAACTTTCTTGGGCGTCGCCACGTCATCCGGACCGATAACAAAGACCATGTGGTCTGTCTGGTCTGCAAGCACAGCAGCATCAGGTACGAGGAGAGCCGGACGCGGTGTCGATACTGCGAGACGAACTCGAGCGAATCCGCCTGGCGTCAGCGACAGGTCGCCGTTGGGGACTGTGGCGCGCGCGTGGATGGTGCCGCTTGACCGGTCAAGCGAATTGTCAACGAAGTTGAGTACGCCCTCGCGAGAGAACGAACCATCGCCCGTTGGCGAAAGGGTGACCTTGTCTGCCAGAGGACCTTTCTGCCCCACGCGAGCCTGCTGGAACGTCGCGTAGTCGTTTTCGCTTATGTCGAAGTCAAGATAGATCGGGTCAAGCGAGACAATCGTAGCGAGCAGCGTCGTCGGGCTGCTACCAGCACGGCTACCCGACACCAGATTGCCCGTCGATACAAGGTGCGTACCCATGCGACCGGTGAATGGTGCCTTGATAACGCAGCGGTCCAGGTCAAATTTAGCATCGCGGACGAGGGCGTTCGCATTATCGACAGCCGCCTGGGCTGCATGCTGCTCGGCCACTTTCTGGTCGACATTTTGCACCGTTCCCGCGTCGGAGCGCTGCAGTTCCTGTGCACGCGCGAGTTCCCTTGTTGCCAGGGCCAACCGCGCTTTCGCCGATTCTAGTTGAGCGGTCGCCTCGCTCAGCTTGATCTGGTACGGCTCTGAGTCAATCTCGAATAGTGGATCGCCCTTGTGGACAACGTCGCCATCCTTAAAATGAATCTGGGTGAGCGTGCCGCCGACCTGGGCGCGAAGCTCAACACGATTGACGGCTGAGAACTGCCCAAGAAAGCCCAACCGACTCTCGATGTCGCGCTGCAAGGGCGCGCTAACGGCAACCGGCGGAGGAGGTGGAGCGGCTGCAGGGGCGGAGCTCGATCCGTGCATGTGATACGCCGTAGCAGCTACCGCAACGATAACCGCGAGGGCGATGGCTTTACCCACCCAACGCGTGGAGCCAGGATTTGCCGAGGTTTTTGGGGCAGCAACTCTTGCCTCGGTCTGGTTTAAACGATCATTCATGATAACCCTAGTTAAATAAGCAGGCTGGGTAGGTCAATGCAGCGCCCAACTCAGCGTTAGATGATCAACATGCACTATCTGCGTGCAAGATAATAGGTATAATCCACATTGTCAAGGGTCGCGAAGTGTTGTACATATCGTCAGGCCATTCATTCCTGCTGGGTTTGGTGCGTTCATTGAGTTGGCGGATGCCCATACCGGGCAGGTGTTGGCAGTTTTTGGTTGCGCTCTGGTTGCTCGTACCGGGGATGAGAACGCGGTGCGGCACACTCAGTGCTGGATAGTGAGAAACAGAATTGCAAAAGTAGCGTGAGGTAACTGTATGAAGAAGTCGAAAGCTGAGACGGCAGAGACACGCAAACGCATTGTCAGAGCCGCCGCACAAGCCTTCAGAAGCAACGGGATCCGTGCAACCGGGGTCGCAGAGATCATGTCTGCTGCCGGGCTGACACATGGAGGCTTTTACCGCCACTTCGCGTCGAAAGATCATCTGGTTGCGGAGGCCTGCGCGGCCGGCATGGAATCTACCCTCGATGCTGTTGATGCATCGGCGAAAGATGGAGAGCAGGCTTTCATTGAGCATTTTCAAACTTACCTGTGGGATAGAAATCGTAGAGACTGTTTGGGCGAATGTCCTCTGATAGCAATGGGCAGTGAGCTTGCACGCGCTGACATCGAAACACGGCGAGCAGCAACAACTGGATACCGGGAGTTAATCAGCAGCATGGCTGCGAAGGGTGCATCGAACTCAGGTGCCGCAATCTTCGCGTTCTCGTCGATCCTGGGGGCGCTTACTATCTCGCGCATCGTTGATGATCCGGAGTTATCCAACCAGATCCTCATGGAAACAAAAAAGCGGGTGACAGAGCTGTGGCTAAAAGTCTCCGAACCCGATGCCAGCGCAACGGCGAGCGATGAATTAGCTAAGGAAGCAGATTTCATAGAGAATCTGCCAAATGCGGCCGGTTCGTAAGAGGTTTGAATCTCCAAGCGCTGTGGCGTGATTTTACAGAGTGCCCGATTTGATCCAGTAGGCATTACGCGTTTTACATTCGGAACGTCCATCGTCATATTCCTTTTGCGTCTGCGCACCCCCAGACGATGCGACGACATATTCCGTAGCTGACTGACTCGTCGGAGTCAAACATCGAACGCAGTGTGCCGGCTCAGGGCGCATTACGTGGAGCACAGATCGTGACCAGCAGCGAGAAGACCAACCGACTGGGCAACTAGATCGTATTCTCGAGAAATCTACCCAGCATCTCGATGACGAAGCGACATTTCACACTCGGAACTTCTTTACCTTTCGTTTAAATAGCTGAGACAGTTTCGTTTTACGGCATGCCTACAGTTGTTGCGCAAGCTCTCTGATAACGAAGGACGGGCATTCCCACTTCGTCGAAGAACAAGCACTCTGCAAAAGCCGGCGAGCTTTGGTCCGACCAGCCCTGCGTGCACATGGCACCTAGCGACTTACACGGCTTCGGCGAATTGAGCGACGCCAAGACGATACTGAGCACTGCGATAACGCTCTGAAGGGTACCGCCCCGACCGCGTGGCCATCAGGCTTCACGAACAGCCGTGACCAGGCAGCGTTGAGACATGAGGGCATAAACTGCTGAGATAATGGGGAACACATTTTCAGCTACGCTCGCGGTGATCCGAATCCCATTGCAGACGCATTCCGAAGGGACGCAAGCGATAGTGCTGCAAGTCACAAGCGCTGGTCCGACACCGCAACTCGATTCAAGCAGACGCGGCGACCGCCTTCATGCGCCCGATAGCCTCTTCTGTCGTCCAGACTGCGTTGGCGAAGAAGCGATAGTTGATCATCGCGGCCAGATAAGCATCACCTTCCTCATTTCGGCCGCCAGCAACGGCGTCGCGAACCATTGCGACCTCCATTCCTTCCTCGATGATGTCGCGCATATGTCCTTCAAGACAGATGTTTGCGACAGGCCCAGCCATGATGACTTTCTCAATACGTCGCATCCGTAGCTGCTTGATTACATCATTCGCGCGTGAAGATGCACCTTTGTGGGGCGATGTGTTGGCTGTCTTCCCGTCTTGAAGATACTTTTTGTAGCGTTCAGGATAATCGGCGCGGGATCCCGCAAAACCCTCAAGGTCGACAGGGTTTTTGCGGCCAACGAAGCTGATTTGCGTTGCCAGATAGTGCGAGATCGCGCCGCCTGGCGCAACCCACTGGCGGTCTGTCGGGTAGTAATAGTGTGGCGAGTGAATGACGGGAAATCCATATTCCTTGGCGGCTTTCAACAGAGCTTCAATGTTATCCGGCACGTTGTTGGCTCTCAGACTATCTTCAATCATCGGATAGTAGCTACCGCTTTCCGATAGAAATTCGTTCTGTATGTCGGCGAGAACCAGAGCTGTACTTGTTCGATCCAACAACATCTCAGGATTTCGATGAGCAAATGTGAACATTTGCAGCTCCGCAAGTTGATAGACGTTCGCCAGAGCAGGAATGACGGTTTGTCCTTCCATAGACTGGCGCTGCCAGGAAACTACCTCTTCTGGGGATAAATCGCATACACCTTCTATCTGCCCGTGCCCGATAAGTTGGATGGTGGGATTAAGCCACATCGCGGTAGGCCCCACAATTAGACGAAGGTATCGGCTTTGGCGTCGACGACATCAAAAACGGCCGATCAGCCGGAACGGTCCCGGATTTAGCGATTGGTTATCAGGGATTTCCGTGTAGAAATAATCCGAAAAAGGAACCCCTCCGGCTGCCCCGCTCCGCTAAAAATCGGGCACCGTGCTGCGAGAACTCAGCCGCTGGTGATCGCCGGTACCAGCTTGACGCAGTAAGGACAGCGCCCGGCGCGGAGTCAATTGCTTCGGGAAAGACGATCTGCCATGCGCGCGTTTCGTCACACGACCAGGCTGAGCAGTTCAGAACACAGGCCGCGTGGCTTGAGAGGTACTGCGCCGACGCCGGCAGAGTTGTGCACCTTCGAGCAAGATACCGGCGGTCAGCAACGTGTTGCCTTTGCGGTTCGTTGTGACATGGACAAGGGGCACAGTCACAATAATAAAGTGAGTTCGTGCCACAGGCCGGACACCTGATACCCCCCATACTCCGGGCATCGGCGGCTACCACGCTGGCGTGCGGGCGGTGAACGCAAACAGCTGGTCATTCACCACGCCTGTCTGGCAATCATATGCAACAGCCGTTGGCAGTCAAACGCAACGGCCAGCCCGTCGAGGCGGGCCCAAGCTACGCAACACCTGAACATGCATATAAAGCTAGCGGTGAGTTCGAGCTGAGTGTGGCGCGCACATCACGCGCCGGGACGTCGGCGTCCCGCACGTGTAACGTGGCGATAGTCGAAGGGCATTGTTCTCGTTGGCCTGCTGATAAACAGCGCTTTCAAAAACTATACAGCCAGGAGCGTGGATCGAGGACGCAGGTGATTCACGATTAATTGCCCCTCTAATTGAAAAAGCCGCTCAGCTAAGCTGTGAGCGGCATTGGGGGTGTCAGCGTTTCGTGTGTTTTCCAAATCGTGAAAGCGATTCGCGAAGCTTTGGTGCGGCGAAATCGATGAATTGGCGCAGCTTGACGGCCATCAGATTACGTGACACGTGTACGAGATGGACGGGAACGGGTTCCACCTCGAACTGATGGAGTAGTGTCTTTAGCTTGCCAGCCCGAAGTGCTTCATCGGCATCGTGCTCAAACACCAGCGTCAGACCAACTCCGTCCACAGCAGCGCTAACAGCAGCATCCGGTGCTGTGACCTCCAGTCGTGACTTGATTTCAAGCGCAAATCTCTTGCTCGTTCCCGGATGGCGGAATCGCCATGGTGCGAGATAAGGGCTGTTGAATACAACACATGGATACCTCATCAGCTGATCTGGAGCATTCGGTGGAGTGTGTTCTTCGAGAAATGATGGGCTCGCACATAGTATTGGGCGCAGAGATCCGACACGGGTTGCCACCATGCTGCTGTCGGAGAGTTCACCGATCCGTACGGCAAGATCAGCGTGCGCATCGATCAGGTCGATGTTTCGGTCAGACAACAGCAGACGAACGGTGATATCTGGGTATTGAGCGAGAAATTGATTCACCACAGGAAGGACATGAAGTCGTCCAAGCTGAACGGGAGCAGTGATAACCAGCTCTCCTCTTGCAGCAATGAGCGCGCTCGTTGCTTCACGTTCCTGCTCTCGAACCAAGTCCAGAATACGCCGAGCCGCTGCCACGTACGATGCACCAGTTTCAGTGAGGGCCAATTTTCGGGTCGTTCGTATCAGCAAGCGGGTACCAAGCATCTCCTCAAGATCCGCGACCTTGCGGGTCAGCGTGCTCACGGGGATTTTCAACTCTCGCGCCGCTGCAGACAGACTTCCTCTGTCCACTGCCATCAGCAGCAATTCCATGGCTTCCAATCGGTCCAATTGTGCGTCCAAGTCAGATTAGTTTCAGCTATTGTATGAAATTTTCACGTGAATAGGGGCGCGTAACGGAAAGGTTTGAATACGCTATTGCGGCCGAGGTATAAGTACATTCCCGAACACTGTCACTCGATCACGAGTGCTCATCTCCCATCTGCTAGCTACGGAATTCAGCTTCGCATCAGAAATTCGATCGTGGTCGGTCGAAATTTTGGTGCGAAGACAGATGTGAATTTGGCACGCAATCTACTCGTAATACCCATGATGTCGTGACATAAAGTATTACCATTTAAGCGAAAAACAACAGCCAGCGTCATAACGTGCGCTGAGGTGACGCGTATACCCAAGAGAATAGTCCGCCCAAGTCAATCCCGATGTTGGCAAGATTTGTCATAGTATTTGCTAAGGATAACGGATCGAAATCTCACGAGCCGATTCCCGCCCGGTCGTGTATTGCAGATGCTGTTGCAAGCTAGAAAATTGAAACTATTGCATAAAAATCAATACCTTATAAGGGCGACACCCCGGATCTCAAGTTACGCTCTAGTATTGGGCCAAGTCATGGTGCATCTTCTCGGGGAAGATGGAGATAGCAAAGCAAAGAACTGTTTTTTTGACCACCTAGCGCGGGTTCCTTAGTGAAATTAATGAACGTTCGAGACCAACAATATGGCAGAACAATCTGTAACTTCGGCAGTGACACTGGCAAGCTTGCCGCATAGTCAACCGATGTACGTCGATGAAGGACGCTGCCTGTCGTTATACGAAGCGGTTCCTGTCATGCTTCACTCTATCGATACGCAAGGCCCTCTGGTCCATGTTAGCGACGCGTGGCTAGCAGCTCTTGGTTATGAGCGGAGCGAAGTGTTAGGTAAGAACTGGACTGCGTTCCTCACTCAGGAACATCAGCAGAAGTCAGCCGACGTGGAGATTTCGGAGCTATTTCGGAGAGGACATTGCTCTGATATCGAGTATCGAGTTCATCGGAAAGATGGCTCTATTATCGACGTCGCACTGTCTGCCGTAGTTACCAAAGATACGAAGGGCTTCCCATTTTCTCTAACCGTCATTCAAGACATAAGCGAGCGCAAGCAAATTCAAAACGAGTTGATTGCACAGCGCGAGCGTCTACGCGTTACGCTGGCCTCTATCGGGGATGGTGTGATTACAACAGACCAACGCGGCATTGTTGAGTATCTGAATCCCGTTGCAGAGCGGCTTACCGGATGGAGCACGGAGGCCGCACGCGGCTCAGAATCTGCAAAAATATTTCGGATTTTTGATGAGGGGTCCGACAGAGAGCAACAGAACACTGTCGATAGTTGTCTTGCAGAGGACAGGATTGTTTGTTCGTATGAACAGGTTGTGCGACCGGTACTGCGAGATAAAAAAGGCATCGAGCATTGCGTGGAAGAGTGTGCCGCCCCAATCGTGGACGCGACTGGAAATTCAGTCGGAGTCGTGCTCGTGTTTAGGGATGTTTCAGAGCAACGACGATTGAGTCGAGAGATTAAATACCGAGCGACCCACGACAGCCTCACGGGTATCTATAACCGTACAGAATTTGATCACCTGCTAGAAGAGGCCCTGACTTCTGCAACCATTGACGAATCAACGCATGCACTGCTCTATATCGATCTGGATCAGTTCAAAGTAGTCAATGACATAGGCGGACATGCCGCCGGGGATCGATTGCTGAAGCAAGTAGTGGGTATCATTAGAGGTGTGGTTCGGAAAAACGATGTTTTTGCCCGTCTCGGTGGAGACGAGTTCGGTCTTATTCTGGAAGGTTGCAGCCTCCGATCGGCACAAAAGGTTGCCCAGAAAATCTGCGCTGAGCTCGATAGCTTCAGATTTCAATACGGTACGCACTATCTGCATGTTGGCGCCAGCATCGGGTTGGTTTTGATCGACAAAAATTGGACGACGACGGCAAGCTTGCTGCAGGCCGCCGATCACGCATGTTATGCGGCAAAAAAAGAAGGTCGTAATCGCGTTCATTCTTATCTTGTGAACGACGGAGTTATCGAAGCACGCCGTGACGATACCTGCTGGATAAAATGTCTTGAAAGAGCGTTTGACAATGGGAGATTCGTTCTCTATTGGCAAAATATCCGGCCGTTGGCAGCTCGTGGAAAAGGAATACATGGAGAAATCCTTCTGCGCATGCTTGATCAGGACGAGATGCTGATTTCCCCAGGCGCATTTATATCCGTAGCGGAAAGATTCCAACTGGTGTCGCGGATTGATCGATGGGTAGTACGCACCGTATTCGCGTGGATGACGGATCACAGGGACGAACTTCATCATGTGGAAAGCCTGGCGGTTAACTTATCAGGGATGTCAGTTGGAGACAGGGATTTTCATGTTTTTATAAAAAAAATGATCAAAACCCATGATTTCGATCATCGGAAGATATGTTTCGAAATCACCGAGACTATCGCGATCAGCAATATAAGCGATGCACTTTGCTTTGTAGATTCAATGCGCGGCTATGGTATTAAATTCGCTTGGGATGATTTCGGGAGCGGGGTGTTATCGTTCGGATACTTAAAGCGTTTGCCTTTTGATTTCGTCAAGATCGACGGCCAATTTATCCGTAGCCTATGCCTGGATCCCATCGATCAGGCAACAGTGAAATAGATTTGCGAAGTAGCGAAAATCACGGGGAAAAAGACAGTAGCAGAATTTGTCGAAGATGAGCCTGCAGAGCAGATGCTGCGAGAAATGGGAGTCCACTACACCCAAGGATTTTTTCGGCATCGGCCGGCAAAACTCGACGAACTTCTGGAATTCAGAGCTACCGAGTAGCTGAGGAGTATGTGAATTCAGACCGTCCTGCGCCGCAGCGCTGCGTCGGCCCGTAGTTTGATTGAAAGGAAAGCATCTGTTCTATATGATGGAGATAAATATTCAGATAATATAAAATTATTGAAAATAATCAAATTTCTTTTTCATTTGTTCTTCGTGCTTGGATTTTTGTGTTTGTTTGCTGCAACTTGGACAATGGCCATTATGCAATCAATGATATGGGGGACAACATGGGAAAGTTTAACGAATTTAGTGAAATTCAGAACCTCGACTCGAATAGTGTCATTGAAAAGGCTATATCGGAGATTGACGAACTTTGCATCTGGTTGTTTGACCGTTGGTGCGAGCAGAGAAATGTCATACCTTTGGCGTACCTGATGCACACTTGGCCTGTAGCTTCGCAAGATCCTTACTTCTATAAGAGACTTTCAAACACACTGGACGAGCTCGTTACATTTCATTGCGACTCGCTGAGTTTGTATGAGCGAGAGATGGTGCATGACCTGAAAGAGACCGCGATGCATACTTCCGCATATCTTGCCAAGGGGGGTGGCACGTTGAAGCGATAAAGGCTGCTCATCGCATTGCGTAATAGGAGTGCGTGAGCAGCGCAGCTAGCGTAGAGAGAGGTTGATTTTATGAACGAAATCAATGTATCTAATCATGAAAGTGGTGCAGAAGACCGTAGTATTGCGTCGCCACTGATTTGTTTTTCGGTCCAGGAACGCGGTTGGATGAGCAGACTACGTTCAAGAGCGCTGGTATCACTCGTCGTTTTCGGGTGGGCTCTCGTCGAGATACCGCTGGAGCTGTCGCTCGCGCCTACCTTCGATGAGCAACTTGCAATTTTGTTTTCGAAAGCACTGCTTGGAGCAGTTGTGTTTGGCGCAGCAAACAGAGTGCGCTGGACGGAAGTGGTGTTTATGTTGAACTGCATACTCAGTATTCTTGCGGTCGCGCCTAGCCTGCCTACTGAGATGGTGGTGTTGCCGATCGCTTTCTGGTTTTCATTTGTCGAGTGTCTGTTGAAAGGGATTGCACTTCTCATTTTTGCATTCTCTCGCGAATGACGCGCTACCGTTGGTGATACGGCTGCACTGCGCCGCAAACATCGTGCAGCCGCAATCTTTTTTTGCCTCATGCTGTCGACCAGTTGATCAACCGCCTGGAGCAGAGCGAATGTACGCGTAAGCGGTCGCGCAATACACATATGCGCTCGAGTGGTAGAGGAATTGATCTTGCCTCCGCCCGCCTTCCTGACGCCACGGCTTATGCAGCCTTATCTTTTGTCTGCAAGAGCCCCAAGCCAGTCTTGCACGAACTGAGTTAGCGACATGAAGCCGAGCGATGAATGACGGCGACTGCGGCTATAAAACACTTCGATGTATTCGAGCAAGTCCGTCAAAGGGTCGCGCGCGCGTATTCGCGAAACTGCGGATTATGCGTAGAGTGTCGCACCCGATCAATACGAAGAGCAGCAGAGTAGACAGTAACCGTATCCTGAGTATCAGCTTGCTGTCGAGGAAAACAACATAAACGCGCGTGAAGATGACGGTAAATGACAGTTCTCAGATGAGTATGCCTTGGGCATTCGAAACGTCGCGCGCCATCTGTTTTCGAGCCTGTGCGCCCCAGCGCGCTTCTTCGATTACAAGAAGTATTTCTTTCGCAGCGAGGCCGCCTGCAAATCCAGTCAGTTCGCCAGAGGAGCCAATCACACGGTGACATGGCGCGATGATCGAGATAGGGTTGCGGCCATTTGCTGCACCGACTGCGCGCACAGCCGTCGGATTCCCGATAGCTACGGCAATTTCACCGTACGTGCGAGTCTCGCCATACGGGATATTGAGCAGCTCTTTCCATACGCGCTTCTGAAAGTCCGTTCCATGGAATTTGAGGGGCACATTAAACTTGTTTCTTCGCCCGGCAAAATACTCATTCAGCTGTCTCTCAACTTCAACCAATGTAGGATCGTCATTCTGTTCATGCATTGAACCGAGACGAACTCTTCCAGGTCGGTCCTTTTCCCACAGAATCGCAACCAGCGACGCGCCGTGGGCGACAAGCGTGAGCTTCCCAACAGGTGAGGGGATGATTTTGAACAAAAATTGCGTGCCTTGATCCTGAGTCATGCTTTTGATCTCTTAGCTAACTGCGTAACGGTGTCTGATGTGACTCATGTGCTTATGTGGGTCCAGCTGTGGTTGAATGCAAGAACTGGTTACAGGCTGCTTCGCTTTAACTGTCTTCGGCATTATTCGGCATTGACGGTAAGATGCGCAATAGCGTATTTTTGTGTAGCTACACTGGAACAGGCAGCTCTTTCGGGCGAATCAGAGTGGGGTCATCGATCTTGTAGCTACAGGCACCAGGTGTCTGAAGGTGGCTAAGTGAGCAACGTGGGCCTCGAAACTTGATGCAGTTACGTCGATGACTCGTAGACGCGGCTGGTGGAGCGGCCGCGCCTGCCAATGAGGCCCTGAATCTATCGCATCAAAGCATTTCGAGGGCGAGCGCAATGCCCTGGCCACCACCTATACAAAGCGTTACGATGCCGCGCTTCAGGCCATCGCGGCGCATGGAGTGAATCAATCGAGTCGTCAGTATTGCACCTGTCGCACCGATTGGATGGCCGTGTGCAATTGCGCCGCCTTCGACGTTGATAATGTCATGCGGTATTCCCAACTTCTGTGCGACTGCAAGCGGAACTGCGGCAAAGGCCTCGTTGATCTCAATGCGTTCGATGTCGCTTAACTTCCATCCCGCGCGTTCAAGAGCAATCGGAACCGCAGGCACCGGCCCAAGACCAAAGAGCCCAGGTTCAACGGCTGCGATTCCGAACGAAACGAGGCGGGCTGATGGTTCGATTCCGTTTGCATCCACGTAATCTCTGGCTGCAACGATCATCGCGGCGGCGCCGCTATTGAGGCCAGGCGCGTTGCCTGCCGTGATCGCGCCGTCAGGGCGAAACGCAGGACGCAGTTTCGCAAGTACTTCCACCGTCGTGTCCGGTCGCGGCTGCTCGTCTTTCGAAAATTCGACGATGCCTTTTCGCCCCTGGATCTCCACCGGAACGATCTCCGCATCGAAATATCCGCGTTCATTTGCAGACACGAAACGCTGCTGTGACCGAGCCGCCCATTCGTCGAGCATAGTGCGTGTCAGATGAGCCTCTGTTACGAGATCTTCGGTATGCCAGCCAGAATGTTTGTCTGAGAATGCATCGACGAGCCCATCGCGCAGTGCACTATCATGCAACTGCGCGTTCCCCATGCGACTGCCCCATCGACCACTGTCCAGAAGATAGGGGGCTCGATCCATGTTTTCCATGCCCCCCGCTACGACTACATCGCCGAGGCCAAGTGCTATTTCTTGAGCCGCAGTTACGACAGCTTGTGCACCTGATCCGCAAACGCGATTTACGGTAAACGCGGGAACTGAGATGGGAATTCCGCCGTTGACGGCTGCTTGTCGAGCGGGGTTCATTTTATTGCCGGCCTGGATCACATTGCCCATCACAACGGATGACACTGTATCCGGGTCAACTCTGCTGCGCTTTAGTGTCTCGCGGACCGCGACCGCCCCAAGTTGCACGGCAGCAACATCTTTCAATGTGCCGCCAAATGCGCCGATCGCCGTTCTAACCGGGTGAGCAATTACAACCTCGCGTCCATTCATCATAACCTCGTTTGGTGAAGTGTGTTCCTGAGGGCACACGGGCCGTATGCCGTGACCATGATCTTCGTGTAACGCGGAGAGCTCATCCGCCTGACCTAAGCCTATCGGCCTAACCCGCTATCGGTTATGGGGGGGCAGTCATGAATCGTTCCATGGATTATATACATAATCTCAAAAAACTGTCCGATACGCGCTCACGTAACCGTACCTGTCAATGAAAATCGGTACCTTCGTCTAATTGTGGCGTGGAAGGTTGTCGTGTCACACTGAATCATCCCTAAGCGGGGACTGACCAGACTGGATGGCCAAATGGTTGAGGTTCGCAAGCAGGGGGCGGCGAGCGATATCGCAATTAGATTACGGCTTGTTTTGGGACTTTGATCTCACTTTTATCGGGTAACCCGTAGCGAAGATCGGTCGTTAGTCGAAGGTGGATGATCGCCCCAGCGGGCGATCATTGCGCAATTGTGATCGACGCGATTCGGATTATCTCCGCATCAACGATTAAGTGCAGAGTTGCCGTCAATGGAGAGCGTAATGGAATTGAAATGTGACGCATGGGCGCAGACCTTGAGTCTCCTTGGTCGTATTTCGTCGACGCAGACAAATGGCACAACTCTCAAAGTATCGGCCAAGGAAGCTGACAGAAATTTGCGCAGAAGGAAGCGCCGCAGGCGCTCTGACTGTGGAAGGCCTCTTTCTGCCTTTGTTTCGGTACTTGAGCGGTGCTCCCCGACATTAGTATTGCTATCGTGGTGTGATGCAACAGCGGGGCGATATGGCGACCAGAGATGGCGGTTGCGGGTGGCGCATGGCAAGGCAGTCTGTGCGCTAAGCGGAGCAATGATTGAACGTGGCGATCTTGTCTATCGACCCTGTACTCGCGGTCAGGAATGTCCGATGAACGCAGACCACTCGATACTGGCCGAAGCGCTCGATAGGTTGGAGCAGGAATCCAATATCGCAGCAACCTGGAGTAGCGACCGGATTGCGAACTAGAGCATCGGAACGCTGGTTTCGGCTATATATACAGCCCTGTCATCGTGGTGGCGGATCGCTGATTGACATGCATCGGGCAGGTGCGTGTAGCGGTATTGCGAAAACATAACGCTATGCCGCAAAATAGACGTGGCCTCACTCGTTCGGACAGTCTTCTGAGATTTTTAAGTGGAACGTTTGGGGCGTTCATGCTGCCAATTTGATCGCAGGCAGCGTCGCGAAGTATGCCTCATCCGGCGTGCGGTCTCCCAGGCTCGAATGAGGTCGTCTCTGGTTGTACAGATTGATGTAATCGCCGATTGAGCGCCGGGCGTGCCCCACCGATTCATAGGCTTTCAGATACACCTCTTCATATTTCACGCTTCGCCACACGCGCTCGACGAACGCGTTGTCACGCCAGGCACCTTTGCCGTCCATGGACAAGCTGATGCCCCGGCTGAGCACGGCCTCGGTGAACACTGTCGCGGTGAACTGGCTGCCCTGGTCGGTATTGACGATCTCAGGTTGCCCGTACTTCATGAGCGCTTCTTCCAACGCCTCGACAGCGTGCATCGCCTCCATCGTGATCGCTACGCGGTGGGCCAGTACCTTCCGGCTGGCCCAGTCCACCACGGCGGTCAGATACACGAAGCCGCGCGCCATCGGGATATAACTCGTATCCAGTGCCCAGACCTGGTTTGCCCGATTGATCTTCATGCCCCGCAGCAGATACGGCCAGATCTTGTGCTGCGCATCGCGTCGGCTCGTGTTCGGCTTGCAGTACAGCGCCTCGATACCCATGCGCTTCATCAGCGTGCGCACGCGCCTGCGGCCAATCTCGTGTCCCTCGCGACGCAGCAGTCGCGCCAGCATCCGCGCTCCGGCAAACGGAAACTCCATGTGCAGTTCATCGATCCGGCGCATCAGCAACTGGTCCGCCTCGCTCACCGGTTGCGCCCGGTAATACAAGTAATACACGCTCCATCTTGCGATACCGACGAGTCGCGCCTGCTGCGAGACCGGCAATGCATGCGTACGATCGATCATCGCTTTGCGCTCAGCAATCCCGCTTTGTTGAGCGCGCCGCTTAAAAAATCGTTCTCCAGCGCGAGCTGGCCGATCTTCGCATGTAGCTCCTTCAAATCGACTTGCGGCTCGCTCGACGCCGTGCCGCCTGCGCCAAACACATCGGCGGCACGTTCCTGCAACTGCCGCTTCCATTCGGTGATCTGGTTCGGGTGCACATCGAACTGCTGCGCCAGTTCAGCTAGCGTCCGCTCACCCTTGACTGCAGCCATTGCCACTTTCGCTTTGAACGCGGCTGAGTGCGTCCGTCGGGTTCTCTTCGTCATCTTCAAGGTTCCTTTGCCGGCATTATGCCAGGCTCAGGCCCCGAGCGCTCCACTTATCCGACTGTCCGAATTTGCGCGGCCACCTCTAAATCGTACATTGATCAGCTCATCGCTATGCCTGCGGCAGCCAGGACAGTGCAATCAGAAAGTCTCACGGTTATTCCCGTGCAGATGCTACTTCTTTCTTAGAAGATGGTGTTCACGTTTGCTCACACACTCTAAGGCATTCCTGGCGCTCGACAAAGCCAATGCGGATGCGGGGTGTTGCAATGCTCAGAAAACGTGGTGACTTGTACAATTTCGTGAATTCTTTGTTCAGATATCTCAGCTTGATCAAGGGTTGAGGCGCATCTACTCTCATTCGACGGATCAAATCAACGTCCAGCGAAAATCTTTGTTGCCCGTGCCCATTGAACGCGAGCGGAAAAATATGATGCACTGTCCTCGCTAAGGTGGCGATTTCAACGAATTTGAGTATTGAGGACTGCATGGATGAGACAACCGAATACGTACCACCAAACGTGTGGACGTGGACCAAGCCGAGCGGAGGCACGTTTGCAGCAGTAAACAGACCGATTGCGGGGTCAACACATGAAAAAGACTTACCCGTTGGTCAGCATCCGCTGCAGCTTTACTCGCTTGGAACGCCCAATGGTGTGAAGGTCACGGTTATGCTGGAGGAGTTGTTGGAAAAAGGGCACGTTGGTGCCGAGTACGATACCTGGCTTATCGAAATCAAAAAGGGGGATCAATTCGGTAGTGGTTTTGTCGAGATTAATCCGAACTCCAAGATTCCCGCGCTCGTGGATCGAAGTTTGGATAGGCCGCTAGCCATATTCGAATCCGGATCAATTCTTCTGTACCTGGCAGAAAAGTTCCACGATTTTCTTCCAGAGAGTCTTGAAGGGCGAACGAATGTTCTGAACTGGTTGTTCTGGCAAGTCGGCAGCACACCATACTTTGGTGGAGGCTTCACCCATTTCTATTCATATGCGCCCGTAAAAGTCGAGTACGCTATTGATCGATATACGATGGAACTCAAACGGCAGCTTGACGTGCTTAATCGTATATTTGCCAAAAGCGCTTACATCGCGGGAGATCAATACAGTATCGCTGATATGGCGATCTTTCCGTGGTACGGTGGTTTGTTTGAAACTCGCGATGACAATGTGGCCGAATTTCTGTCAATCCATGAATACCCACACGTAGCCCGTTGGGCGCGGGGAGTCGCGTCACGCCCCGCCGTAAAGCGTGGTCGCATGGTTAACCGAACATGGGGAGACGATCCTGCGAAACAGTTAAGAGAGCGCCATGACAGATCGGATTTTCTGACGAAGACGCTCGATTAAGAAGCGTAATTGGAACTCGTTTTCCCCGACGGTTTCCCGACGGGAGTAGAGGCCTGTCAATTTAAAGCGCACGGGGCGTTTTCCCCGCTCCGTCAGCTCGAGGGCAACTTTAGCAGGACGTCGCCGAGGAACCTCTCAGGTAGCCTTCGCGGCCACGATTTCAATTTCAACCAGAAATTCAGGGCGCACTAAAGCCGGCATAATCTGAAGCATAAAAGCAGGCTCGTAACCTTGAAGGACGTTCGCTCGCACCTGTGCATAGTCGCGAATGTACTTCTCGTCGGTCAGCGTGGTTGTTACCTTGACAATGTCACGGACGGTCATGCCAGCCCTATCGAGCAAACTGATGACATTCCGCCACGCCTGTTTCGACTGTTCTACGATGTCTTCGGCCAGAGTTCCGTCTGGCGCGAGACCTGGCGTACCTGCGGTGTATAGCCAACGCTGGTTTGGCGCAATCTCGACCGCATCGCTGTATACGCCGATCTGGCTGGCGATGCCAATTTTGTGAAGTGTGTGCGTCATGGCCATACTCCTTGCTTTCTTGAATGTTTTTTCGGACGAGAAACGTGGCGCTCGAGAGGCTCAGTTGTTTTCTTACATCGCGCTCAAAAGTATATTGACCCGCGAAACTGCAAACGTTGGATCGAGCGGTTTGTCATCGAACAGCATCCGGTACATGATGGGCGCAACCACCATATCCATGACATCGTATGCGCCCGGTGCTGAATCGTTCCGCCCAGTCGCTCGATCCAGCAGAATCTGGATATGTGCCCTTGCGATGGCTGCGCATTGTGACGCCGGTCCGCCGCCACCGACATCGGTGCCGGCGAGCACGTCCCTTATCATTGCACGACCAGGCGCGGAAGACATTTCCTCCTGGTAAGCTTGCGCCCATGCTTCGAGATCGCCTCGCAACGTACCGGTGTCCTCAGGCAGACTCTCAGGATGAAACCGATTGACGGCAACGTCGGCAAGCAAGCTGTCTATATGACCCCAACGCCTATAGATCGTCGATGGTGTTACGTTTGCGCGTGTGGCTACCGTTGAGACGGTTATCCGATCGCGCGGCATTTCATTGAGCAGAGCGTTCACCGCCTCATGAACGGACTCCTGTATCCGTGCGCTACGCCCACCGGGTCGTAGTCCTTCTCGTACTGTCATCGTTCCTTTGCTCCTGCTATGCCAATCCGACGCATGGGCAACTCTCAAGCTCTCAATCTAAGTATGACACTAACGCTAAAAATTTGCATTAAGCGGGTCTGTGATTCAGAATGCACAAAAGCGAATATTTTGCGTCTACGCGATGGAGCGCGCCGTGACTGTTGATACCGCCGTTGAGACTGAGATGCAAGAATCTTCCCGGAGTCTCTGGATATACGCGCTTAGCGTTGCGACATTTTTCGGTGCATCGAGCGCGCCCACGCCGCTTTACCGGTTATACCAGGAAGCTTGGGGGTTCACGCCTGCCACACTGACAATCGTATTTGGCACTTATGCATTCAGTCTCCTCGTCGCGCTTCTGATGACAGGGTCTCTGTCGGATTACCTGGGAAGAAAGCCGGTCATTCTCGGCGGGATTGCGCTGGAAATTGTGTCAATGTTCGTTTTTGCCCAAGCCCACAATGTTCAGGTTCTTATAATTGCGCGCGGATTACAGGGCGTCGCTACGGGGGCAGCCACGAGTGCACTGGGCGCGGCGATCCTTGATGCGTCGCGGGATCGCGGAGCATTGATCAATACGCTTGCTCCTCTCTTTGGAATGGGACTGGGAGCGCTTGGCGCCGGTATGCTGGTAGCACACGCTCCATGGCCAATGACACTCATATACGTCGTATTGATCGCGTTGTTGTTGGCAGAAGGGGGTTTGACGCTGTCACTGCGTGAGACGGTTGCCCCGATTCCGGGCGCGCTGGCGGCGCTCGTTCCGCGCGTGCACGTGCCACGAAGTGCCCGTGGCGCAATGCTGCGCGTCGCACCTGTCAATATCGCAGTCTGGGCTTTGGGCGGCTTCTACCTCTCGCTTGGGCCGAACCTCGCTCGCATTGTGACCAGCAGCAATGATGTGACCGTTGGAGGATGGGTGGTTTTTGCCCTTACCACCAGTGGTCTCGCTGCAGTCGTGGTGTTACGCGGACTCGCTACCCTGCGCTTGTTGACGGTCGGCGCGATAGCGCTCGTGGCAGGCCTGCTCATCACGCTATGGGCAGTACACGCAGGTTCTGCGATGATTTTCTTCATCGGTACGATCATCGCGGGAACGGGTTTTGGCTCCGCATTTCAAGGCGCAGTGCGCTCAGTTCTGCCGCTCGCGGCGGCGCATGAACGGGCAGGGCTTATGGCAGCATTTTATGTACTGAGCTATCTCGCGTTTAGCGTCCCTGCGATTGTCGCCGGAACATTAGCGCATAGCATCGGTCTTCGTCCGACCACGAATCTATACGGCGTTGCGCTTGCATTTCTGTCTGTCTTGACGCTGCTCGCGAGCACCTTGAGCAAAGAAAGCGGACGGAATGTGGAACAAAGCTGCAAAGCTAGGTAGGTTACGGGTTGACTGTTCATTTTCGCAAAATCACGAAGACGTCTGGTCCTTATTTCGGTTACAGGTATCGCATGTATGATCGTGGCAGGTTGTAGAAGCATTTTTCTGAAACTGCAGGAAGGGTGAGCACGCGATCAGCTCGCCGTTTGGCGAGAATGCTGCGTGTGCGCATGAAGTGCTCAATCGACAACGGAGCCGTCTTTCATTGAAGCCCGTCGTCTGCCAGAAAAGGTGGTGCTCGTTCTCCCAGCATCAGTAAAAATGATGCACGACGAGGTGCCGATTAGAATGCAGCGCTGTAGATCGCTAACGCATCCGACTCGGAAAGCGGGCGCGGATTGTTTTTCAGAAGCCTCGTTTGTCGCATCGCATCAGCTGCCATGCGTCCGAGGTCGCTCTCCTTCACGTCAACCTCGCGCAACTTACGCGGGATTCGGGTTGCGTCGATTAGCTCATCAATTCGCGCAATCAGTGCTGCCGTTTTTGCGTCGTCGCTCCCGGCTACATCTGGCACAACGATACTGGCGAGCTCAGCATAAAGGCGAGCGGCAACCGGCGCATTGAATCTTAGAACGTGTGGCAAGACTAGAGCGTTTGACAGCCCGTGAGCCACGTGAAAAATCCCTCCGACCGGGTATGCCAACGCATGCACAGCGGCGACCGGAGAGTTTGCAAATGACTGACCTGCGAACATGGCGCCCAGAAGCATGGCCTCTCGCGCTTCGCGGTTCGTTCCATCCTCGCATGCGGGCAGCAGGTTGTGTGAGAGCAGTTCCAGCGCTTTACGAGCAAGCATGTCGGAGACTGGATTCTTTAGATGCGCCGACGTGTAGGCTTCGATTGCGTGTACCATTGCATCGATGCCGGTCGCTGCAGTCGTCGCAGCCGGTAATCCTAGCGTTAAGTCAGCATCGAGGATGGCGAGATCTGCAAAGAGCTGGGGCGCAATTACTCCCGTCTTCGTAGTTTCGCCCGTCGTGATAATCGACGTAGCGGTGACTTCGGACCCGGTTCCAGCTGTCGTTGGCATCTGAATCAACGGTAGAGGCTCGCCGGTGACGTTCTTGATCCCGTACATCTCTGTCAGCGGTTGGGTACTGGACACCAGAACAGCGATCAGCTTCGCGACATCCATCGGCGAGCCACCACCAAGGCCAAGTACAACTTCGGCGCCGGCTGAACGTGCTCTCTGCGCGGCTTCAAGTACGATGTGTTCGGGCGGATCAGCAACAACATCGGCGATAACAGTGACGTCCCAGCCATGGCTTGCAAGGTTTGCAAGTGCAGGATCAAGCAGGCCGCTTTCTTGCAGATAACCATCGGTAACTACGCACAGACGTTTTTCCGTCTGGAACTGCTCTCTGAGGATAGCGCCAAGGCGCTTTGCTGCGCCTGCTTCAACGATAACTGTAGGCACGGTCTGAAAGCGAAATGCATTCATGTGATTTCTCTAGGTATCAGGCAACCATTTGGCCGCGATCGATTCTGAAAACGGTGTCCAGGACAGCTCCAGCGTGCTGCAGATCTGCTCCAGAGTAAGCGTTGCTTCACTACCGTCTGTTCATAGGTGCTCGAAATCGGCAACCTAGTTCCCACCAGATCAAGTGGGAATCAGAACGATGGAAACGAAGGCG